>JBILTA010000052.1:0-14510 GCA_044371785.1 Pirellulaceae bacterium
TTGATGACCAGTGGGGTCAGCAGCGACCAACACCAGATCGCCATCCTCACTGGCCACAAGCAGCAAGCCAGACTCTTCCAAAAGTGCGACTTGTCCTTTGCCGTACCTTCCACCTTTCCATTGACGAATTCCATCTTTGAGACTGACACAAGTAAAGATGGAAGCATCAAAACCATAAATGTGATCTTTGTAAATTACAAAGTCATTGAAGTCGGGTTTCAGTTGTCGACTGGTCCAAACTTCTTCGCTTGTCCATGGCTCCGTCGCCGTGTTGAGTTGCAACAATCGTGTGCCGAACCCCATTCCGGAAGGCAACAACATACGATCTCCAGATAACAAATGCGGCTGACAAGCTCGATAGCCGGTTACTTCCCAGCTATGTCGCATAAACTCTTTACCGCTACTCGGTTCATAAAGGTGCAATCCTAAATCGGACGTTAAGCCGATGAGCGATTTACCTTGGATTGTAAATAGCTGTGGAGAGCTGTAACTCTGTTTGCCGCTTGGAACGGACCACTTCAATTCACCGCTTTCAATATCAAAGGCGAGCAGGCCTCTATCTTCATTTCCTCCCGCATATGCGATCACGAGGGAATCGACCACCACGGGCGAAGCAGAGAAACCCCACATCGGCGGTTGGCGGTTAGCAATCACCTTTAGATCCTTTTCCCAGACGATCCTGCCCGACATTGGATCGATGCGGGCTAGGATTCCATTAGCCCCTTGGGCGAATAGCTTTCCTTGCTGAAGCACAGGAGTGGAGCGTGGACCAGGACCACCTAAATCGTCTTCAAATCGACCTAAAAATTCACTAATCCATTGAACTTTTCCAGACGTCGCATCGTAGCACACAACCGCTTCTTTATCGCCGCGCTGTTCCTGTGAAAACAAGATCGGACCTGCCACCACAAATGATGACCAAGCGGGTCCGACCTGAATGCGCCATAATTCTTTCGGCGGATTACTTGACCAGTTGCGAGCATAAAATGGTCCATGAAAGACATTGTCAGCCGAGCCACCGCGAAACTCGCTCCACTCTGGTTTCAACAAAGCGGCTTGCACCGCTTCGACATCTGGGCGTTGAAGCAACACACTGCCATTGCTCTTTTCCGCAGGGTCTTTATTGCTATCCGAATTTCCTGAATCCACAGAAGCTGCATTGACCAATAATTGCTCTTCAACCCGGGGTACCCAACGCCACTTAAACCCCATGGAGAAGTTGCCCCACATGCCTTCTGCTTGAAGCAACAGCGAAAAAGAAAAACCGAGAGTGGCGATAAGCAACGCCACAAGAGTTCGACGAAAACTGAGTTTATTTTGGTAAACAATCGTTGTGAGAGCGAACAAGGCAAAACCTAATGGAATGGTAAACACCAAGGCTGCCGAAGGAACCATCGACTTATGGTTCAAGGAAAGAGCAGCGGCAGCGGCCCCAACCAATCCAATCGGAGCCAATATCCTCTCAAACCAACGCGCATCGCTGACAAACACCCACCAACCCAACATCAGCACACAACATAGCAATGGGCCAAAGGCCTTAATTGCCCAGAGCATTGAAGGCCCATCATCGACCAAGCCTGGTACAAAAAGGCACACTGCCATCAAGCATAAAATGAGTGCAGCAGGCCAAGTACGCAAAGATCTATATCGGCTCTGCTTGTCATTCTCGGGCTCGGGAGCTTTGTCGCGGCTTTTCATTTTGTCTCTATTCCTCAGCGGACCAATCTCAATGACACACACACATTATGCGAGTGAACCGCTGCTCGTCCATGGCAAGATGCACTTCTATGGTTGTTTATAGCCCTGCAATCCTCCAAAATCAGCAGCGACAAACGACATAATTCGAGAGAGACACGGAAATGGGCCAACAACCCGCTTTGGGAATTGATCCCTTGACCATCACCCATTCACTAATTTCATGAAGTACCGATGTTTGCTTGAATAAATTCTATTCGCCTGAATTGACAGCGGATTCTACACCACCCCATATTGGTGTGACTTTTGCGAGAAACTTGTGGGAAGCAGGCATTTATGAGTCAACATGACGAGTCGTTTACCGGCGGAGTATTTCACGAGTCGATACAAGATGGTCGAGTTGGAGCTCGCATTCGCATTACTCGTGGCGAGATCATCGCCGAACCTCTCCACAGCCACCACAACTCCACGGGCGAAACTCAAAGCCCTAGCAAAATGGAGAGTTTTGTTATTCCCATTCGAGATGTCCAACTCGATATGGGTGGTGCTACTGGCAAAATGATCTTTTGCCGCACTCAAGATAAATCTTTGACCATCTTTTGCGAAGAGCGAGGCTTTGCCCAAGCCCTCGAACGCGAAAGTGCCGGAGCTCTCAGTGAACCATTAATGCAGCTAAAGGGATCGCTGCGCAAAGAGAACCGACGCTTCCTGCTTTGGTCAGGTGTCGGCTGCGTCGCGGTAGCGTTGTTCTGTGTTGTTGGTTACTACGCACTTCTAGCTTCGGCTCGCACAGCCGTTCATGCATTGCCGATCAGTATCGACGAACAGATTGGCAAGACGGCGATTCAGTCGCTGATCAATGATCGTCTTCCCCGAGACCACGAGGCCTCAGTGCTGGTGCAACAAATTGTTGATCGCTTAAAACCGCATGCAAAATTCTCCGAAATGGATTTCCAAGTGTATGTGGTTCAGAACAGCGAAGTGAACGCGTTCGCATTGCCAGGAGGACAAATGGTCGTCTATACCGGCCTGATCAAGAACGTTGAATCTCCGGAACAGTTGGCGGGTGTTCTCGCTCATGAGATGTCGCATGCGACGCTTCGACATGGCTTGCAACAAATCAGCCAATCGTTAGGAGTTATCGCGGCTATTCAACTTTTAGTGGGTGATGTGGGAGGCCTATTGGCTGTCGGATCTCAAATTGCCCAGCAGTCCGTCATGACCAGTTACAGCCGAACAGCTGAAACGGAAGCGGACATTGAAGGGGCAAAAATGCTCCATGCCGCCAAGATCGATCCGAAAGCCATGGCCACATTCTTTGCCAAGCTGAAACATGAGCACGGTGATATACCTGGTGCTATCTCTTGGCTCAGCACACATCCTCAACATGAAGACCGCATCGAATCAATCAACAACTATGCCGAGAGCCTCGACGCTACAGATTACAAACCACTCGAACTTGATCTGGCGGCAGCTCAAGAAGCTATCCGTTAGCAGACAGTTCAGCGAACAAAGCACATTATTCAAATTGCTCCCTCTCTTATCTTTTTCAGGAAAAATGCGTGGACATTGAAATTAGAAATCGACCTGCGTTTGCAAACTTGCTTGTCAATTTGCAAGCGGGAGAAAAAATCATTGCCGAAGCAGATGCGATGGCCAGTATGAGTTCCTCGATTGAAATGAGTGCTCGCTGGAACGGTAGTTTTTTTGGTGCCTTGGCTCGCCGTTTTCTCGGTGGCGAGTCGATGTTCGTCAACGAATTCACGACATCCACTGCGGGACACGTTGTACTTACGCAGCCATTCCCTGGAGACATGGCATGCATCGAACTTCAAGGCAATACGATATTTCTTCAACCAGGTGCTTTCATCGCGTGCGAACCCACAGTCAATCTCGGACTCGGTTGGGCAGGCTTGAAAAGCTTCATCGCAGGTGAAGGGTTATTTCGTTTGAAAGTGAGTGGCAAAGGACGTGTGTGGTTCGGCGCCTACGGCGCAATCTTCACACGTGAGATCCAAGAGGAATACATTGTCGACAGCGGGCATTTGGTTGCTTACGAACCGACAATTGGAATTAGCATTGGTTTGGCTGGTGGGATCTTCTCAAGCTTCTTTGGTGGTGAAGGTTTAGTGACTCGAGTTCGTGGACCGGGAAAAATCTATATGCAATCGCGATCCTTCGATGGACTGGCAGCATGGACCAACTCCCATCTCTACTAATCGACTGTTGTCTTACATTATCGCCGCTTCGAACGAACTCCATTTAGACATATAAACCTAACATGAAATACCAAATGCTTTGCCGCCCTGCGGCTACCGCCATACGCTTTCAATTTGATCAAGGTGAGGAGCTCACCTGCGAAGTCGGGGCGATGATCGCCATGTCTTCAGGCCTAACCGTGAACACGACCTCCAAAAGTCGCGGCGGCTCGGGCGGAATTATCAAAGGCCTAAAACGAATGTTCTCTGGCGAGAACTTTTTCTTGAACCATTTCACCGCTCAACAACCCAATCAAGCTCTTCTCATCGGACCAGCCATGATGGGTGATTGCGTCCATCATACCTTGAGTGGAGGAACGATGATCGTCCAAGGTACCAGTTGGCTTGCCTCATCAGGTAACATCGAAATCGACACGACTTGGCAAGGTTTCACTTCGGCGCTATTCAGTGGCGAATCGATGTTCTGGGTGAAGTGCTCAGGCGCAGGTGATCTTTTCCTGAGCAGCTATGGGGCGATCTACCCAGTACAAATCAACGGAGAGTATACAGTCGATACGGGACACATTGTGGCGTTCGAAGACACACTGCAATTTCGTATCGGCAAAGCGGGAAAGAGTTTGATCGGGAGCTTTCTGGGTGGCGAAGGACTGGTTTGTAAGTTTCAAGGACAAGGGACGCTGTATTGCCAAAGCCATAACCCACCCAGCTTTGGCAAGTTGTTAGGTCCTAAACTGCGTCCACGCTAATCTCCGCTCAACTACAAAATACCCATCTATTGGAATAACAGATATGTCAGCACAACTCGAACACGAAATCAGTTTACGTCCGGACTTTTCATTGCTCACTGTTAAGCTTCAACAAGGCCAAAGTGTACATGCCGAGCCCTCCGCGATGGCCTCCATGTCGACGACCCTTGATATGAAAGCTGGTCTAAAGGGTGGCGCTCTAAAATCGCTTGGACGCATGTTCGGCGGCGAGAGCATGATCGTGAACACCTTTACGGCTTCGCGTGGCTCAGGTGAAGTCGTCTTTGCCCCAGGACATCTCGGTGACACACAACATTACCATCTGACCGGTGGAGCCTTGATGTTGCAGCGGGGCGCATTTATGGCTCATAGCGATGGGGTCGATGTGACCGGTAAATGGCAAGGTGCTAAGGGTTTCTTTAGCGGCGAAGGCCTTGTGCTGCTCAAAGCCTCTGGTTATGGAGATGTTTTCTTCAATTCGTATGGAGCAATTCTGCAAATTGATGTGAGCGGTGACTTCATGGTTGACACCGGCTATATCGTCGCCTTCGAAGATACATTGATGTACAACGTCACCACGCTACCAGGCCTGCGTGGCGGTGGCTTCAAACGCCTGTTCTTCAGCGGTGAAGGACTCGTATGTCGCTTTCAGGGACAAGGCAAACTCTGGATCCAGACACGTTATGCCAGCCCTTACTTGTCGTGGATCCATCAATTCAGACCCACGAAAAACAACTAATGCCTAGCTAGTGTGAATGAAGACCAAAAGTTATCCCATTCGCGCCCAAATCGCAGTGAGATATTCGGTCTCAGGGCACCAAGCAGAGATCGGATGATCTGGACCAGCTCCGGTTCGATGCAAGATCTGCATCGGCCGGGGCGCATGTCGCGGACGCCCATCATCCAATGTCCCATCCAATGGCCCAGCTTGCTTGGATGCCGAGATCACTAAACGTTGGAACTCATCACCCGCTAGCAGGCCTGCACAAGTGCACGTTAGCAAAATCCCACCTGGCTTGACACATTGCATCGCTAGTCGGTTGAGATCAAAGTGTTTTCGAGTTCCTTCTTCGATCTCTTCTCGCGAACGAATCAACTTCGGTGGATCGAGCACCACCACGTCATACTGTTTGCCAACGCGAATCAAATCGCGCATGTAAGGGAACACGTCGGACTGAGCAAACTTGATACGCGCTTGATTCAGATTGGCGTTTTCTTTCGCTTGCTGCAACGGCCGTTCATCGAGATCAACCGCCACCACTTCGTCAGCTTGTCCAAGCACTTTTGCTTGAATTGCGAATCCACCGCTGTAACAACAAAGGTCGAGCACACTTTTTCCTTTAGTGAACTCGGCTAGCATACGCCGATTTTCACGTTGGTCGCAGAAGAAGCCCGTCTTGTGCCCACCTTCAAACTTCACTCGGAAACGAGTCCCATATTCCTGTACCGTTATCGCGCCCGGCGCACCGCTCGATTTGATCGGGTCAGCCGCGAAGCCCTCTTGCTCTTCCGAATGTGGGCTCGGTTGTAACAACCAATGTTGGGCGCCCGTTAATTGACACGCCATCTCCAAAATTTCAGACCCGCGCTGAAACATTCCTAAGCTGAACGCTTCCGCACTCAACGTGTCACCGAATCGGTCGATCACTAGCCCAGGAAAACCATCCGCCTCCGCATGCACTAAACGATACGTATCCGTTTTGGCAGGGAGATCCAAAACGTCATGCCGCAGCGAGATTGCTTGTTGTAAAAGCTGCTCGAAGAAAGCTCGATCTGGGCGCTGAGCCGAATAGCGAAACATTCGCAATGATATTTCGGCTAATGGATTGTAGATACCGTAACCAAAGAAGTTTCCCTTAGGCTCGGCGTTAACGGCGACCCATTCGCCTGGCTCAGGATAACCATCGATATCGGTAATCCGCTTTTTGTAGATCGATGGATGACGGATTTCCGAACCGATAGTCACCACCGACAACACCGCGTCAGAACTTGGAGAAAGTGGGGCAGGGGAGGGGTTCTGGATCGACCGATTGGGCCGTGGAGGGGGCGAACTATTTCGACGAAAGTTAGGACGCATGTCGCAGTGAATTCTCTAAATTATGAGGTAAAGCAATCCACCAAGTTTAGTTGCCAAATCGGTTTTCGAAAACGCTTCAGGTCAATTTAGGGCCAATCCCTACTTAGAAATGTTGTGCCGAACCCTATACTAATGAACCAAATCCCTCTCTTTTTTGCCGTAAACCGATTATCCTGCTGAACGATGAATGGAGCCCCGCAATGCGGTCAATGCTTAGGAATTCGAGCTTTCTTGGTGTAAGTTGGTGCGTCGGTGTGCTTTTCCTGGGGCTCAGCCTGGGGACTACACTCTGGGCGGAAGAACCGTCTCGGGAAGATTATTTGCGGAAATTGTTCGAGCAATACCATGAACGCCGTCTGATTCTGTTTCCCGTGGACGCCACCATGCAAGGCGATGCACGCTACAACGATCGACTGGCTATCACTTCTTCACCCGATCATGTGGCTCAACGAAAGTATTTCTTCCAAGATACTCTCGCCCAATTGAAAGCCGCTCCCGAAGGTAAGGCCTCAACAGAAACCGAACTGGCTGCTGAGATTTTGCAGTTCGAATTGACCAACCAATTGGAAGCGATCTCATTCGACTTTGAACGCATCCCAACTCATCAATTCGATGGCCTGCATTTACTATTCGCTCAACTGGGAAGCGGCAGCAGTAGCCAACCATTCAAGAGCGTGAAGGATTATGAGAATTGGCTGGGGCGAATCGAAGACTTTGATGTATGGGTAAATGCTTCCATCGAAGCGTTCAAACGTGGAGCTGCAGAAGGATACGTACTCCCCAAGATTCTAGCTGAGCGTATGGTAACACAGATGCTCGACCCTACGATTGCGACCGATGATCCAACCAAGAGTTTGTTTTACGCCCCAATACGTGAGCTCCCTTCCAGTTTTTCTGCAGCCGATAAAGAGCGATTAACGGAAGCGTACAAGAAAGCGATTTCCGATCAGATCATCCCTGCCTATCGTCGCTTTGGCGAATATCTGCGTGATGAATATATCCCCAAGACTCGTCCCACTTCGGGAATTGGAAGCTTGCCGCATGGCCCAGAGCAATATGCTTATTGGGTAAAGACCTGGACAACGACCGATATGACACCGGATGAAATTTTCGCTACAGGCGAAAAGGAAGTGGCCCGCATCCGCAGCGAAATGGAAAAAGTACAAAAGCAATTGAAGATCGAAGGTACGCTAGAACAGTTCTTTAACGTTGTCCGGAGTGATCCTCGCTTCACACCTTACAAGAATGCCGAAGAAGTTTTGCAAGCCTTCCGCAAGATTCAAGCCAAGATTGAACCGAAACTCGATCAACTTTTTGTGTCACGCCCTAAGACTCCTTTTGAGATTCGCCGCACAGAATCCTTCCGAGAAGCGACGGCCAGTGCGGAGTACATGCCCGGCTCAGCCGATGGAAGTCGCCCAGGCATCTTTTATCTACCGATTCCTGAGCCGGAGAAATTCAATATCACCAGCGGCATGGATTCGTTATTTGCGCATGAAGCCATCCCCGGTCATCACTATCAAGTTTCACTGCAACAAGAAAATGAACGTTTACCGAAGTTTCTGCGATTCATTTGGTACGGAGCTTACGGCGAAGGCTGGGCGCTCTATTGCGAATCGATAGGTGGTGAACTGGGGTTGTACGAAGAACCCGAACAATACTTAGGCGCATTAAGTGATGAAATGCATCGCGCGATTCGCTTGGTCGTAGATGTGGGCTTACATCATAAGGGCTGGACCCGCGAACAAGCGATCGAATACATGATGGCGAATGAACCGATCAATGAGCAAGGAGCCGTGGCTGAAATCGAACGCTACATGGCGATGCCAGGCCAAGCCTTAGCGTACAAAATTGGTGCATTGCAGATCCGTCAGTGGCGAGCAAAGTACGAAGAGATGCTGGGCGATAAATTTAAGCTCGCCGATTTCCATGATCAACTGCTGCGCGATGGCGGTATGCCGCTCAGCATCATGGACAAAAAACTTGCCGCCTGGGCCGAGTCACGACTTGCAACCGGTAAGTAACCACGAAAGCCACTCAAGAGAAGTTAAAGTTACTATCCCCCGATCAAACCAACGGTGATTTGGAGATCGGGGGAAGTTTATCGAGCTGAATTCCTGCATGCAGAATCTTCAACTGTATGTTCAGCTTCAAATTATCGCATCGTTGATGAACAACTTCCGAGAGATTATTGAAGAGCAACGATGAATTCTCTTGCGTATAATATCCACTGACCGCACTGATCAAACCAAGCAAATCACTCACCGTCGATAGATATTTCAGATTCTCATTGCGAACCCGCAAATCCTCCACCCCTAAGATGTCCTTGTTGCTTTGCAGCATACTCAACAAACTTACCAACGAATTGAGTTCATGAAATCGCCGGCGGTAAGTCATCATCTCTAGCCCTAACAATGCCAAAAAGGCTAAGACGATGTTTACGATGATGCCCAAAAACGCTTCGACACCCTGAAACATCTCACCAGCATTCGAAGCCGTCGGTAAAAACTCCTCATCGGCAATGTTAATTGGCTCGCTATCGAATACCTGAGCCGCAACAGCTAACAACCGAGGAGTCAAATTACGTCTTGCCACCAGAAACGTCGGAATGCGATAGGTCACTAACTCTTGCTCGGGCTGCACAGGGTCCAAGTCAAAATACCCCACTGGCAACTTTACTTCCTCAAGAAAATCATAACTCTCGGCAACGGCCCCCAGATAAGGAGACGCTAGTCGGAAATTCTGCGCGTACAGCGTATTCAATGTTCTAAGTGTTGCTGGATCGGAAGCATCTTTGACAACCAATACACCTTGAACATCTTCGGGGATTGTCGTGAGCGCACCATCGGCGATAGCCCCCCATTGATGCAGGAACTCGACTTTGCCTTCAAGCCCCCATTCTTTAACGAATAGCTGGGCAACGGTGTGACTACCTTCTCCTTCTACACTTGTTATGATCTTGCGAACATCTTCCAGCTTTTGGACGTTGTGGCGAGTTAACCACAACACAACTTCATCTGAGGGTGATCGCAATCGAGGCAGTTCATCGGGTATAGGCATCCCACCTTGTACAAAAGCCAAATCGGTCTGGCCAGTAGCTACATACTCAACCGCTTCTTTCGAACCTGGCACCAAGATGGGCCGAAGCCGTAATCGCCATGTTTCGCCCGATTCTTTAAACAGATCCGCCGAATCCCGATTGGCGGTGGCGACACTCAACGTCGAAACATGAAAAAAGTTCCAATAGACCCAACCCGCGAGAAGTAGGAGAGCCAAGGCTAGAAATATGGCGGGCAAACGATGAAATGAGAGGGGGTGCTGGATTTGGCGAGTCACACGCTGTGCAGAATTTGCGGCAGATACGATGTAATCCACTGCCCCAGTAAGACCGCTATGTGTGGGTAATTCCTTGTGAATCCGTTCCCGAATCTTCTCGGCACTGGCGATAATCCCCTCAATCCGCAGCACCATTGGGGCTGAATCGTCCGGGCGATTGATGATTTTGGGCTGTTCAGCAGCCATAGAATTCCCTGACAGCTTGAAACTTCGGAACCGATAACTCTAGGCAGAATCCAGTTTTGTGGCTAACCTTCAAGGTGTGACTGAGCTGAAGATCTGCCTTTGAAATACCACCCAATTTGGACTCGGCTATCCTGTTGATCGCCGATTTTTATTGATCCACTGAATGTATCCGGACCCCAATCGATGACATTTGCCCTCCCCATTCTAGGACAAACTCCGACTCGGGATGGACAACTTGAGTCAATAATACCAGAAAACGAGCGGCTAATCCCACTGAAGGACCGCCGCCCACTCCCGATGAGCATGGAGGAGGCGCGGGCCTACGGTTGGGACGAGTTGGATATCGTTTTTGTAACGGGTGATGCGTATGTGGATCATCCCAGTTTCGCAATGGCCATCTTGGGTCGAACCTTACAAGCTGCCGGCTTTAGAGTTGGTATCGTAAGCCAACCCGATTGGCACAAATGTGATGACTGGCGCCGCTTTGGCCGACCTCGCCTGTTCTTTGCCATCAGTGCGGGGAACATGGACTCGATGATCAATCATTACACCGCCAATAAGAAGGTTCGCAACGCCGACGCTTATTCGCCTGGTGGGCAAATCGGTTTGCGGCCCGATCGCGCAACACTTGCTTACTGCCAACGCGCTCGCGAAGCGTACAAAGGTGTACCCGTTATCGCAGGTGGTGTCGAAGCCAGCTTGCGCCGAGTTGCTCATTATGATTACTGGAGTGACAAAGTTCGCCGTTCGATTTTGCTCGACTCCAAAGCAGACTTAGTTGCTTATGGCATGGGCGAACGCACCATCATCGAAATTGCTCAACGTTTGGCTGAAGGTCAAACCATAGCAGACCTGCGGACAATGCGCGGAGTTGCGTTCGCTTTGGGAGCATCCGAGAAGCCACCGGAAGATGCGCTTACTCTACCCAGCTTTGAACAAGTTCGAGATGACAAAGTTGCGTTTGCAGAAGCAACGCGAATGATCCATAACGAAACGAATCCCTACAATGCGCGAACTCTGGTGCAATTTCACGATCGTCAAGCGATTGTCGTGAATCCACCAAGCCTACCTGTTACCGAAACATCTATGGACCGGATCTTCGGCTTGCCCTACACGCGGAAAGCCCATCCCTCGTATAAACAACCGATTCCTGCTTTCGAGACCATTAAGAACTCAGTCACCATCATGCGTGGCTGTTTCGGTGGTTGTACTTTCTGCTCGATCACCGCTCACCAAGGACGAATCATCCAATCGCGCAGCCGTGAATCGGTTGTTACTGAAATCAAACAGATGGCTGAAGAGAGCGGCTTCAAAGGTACGGTGAGCGATATCGGTGGGCCGACCGCCAATATGTATCAGATGCAATGCACTCGCCCTGAGGTCGAAGCTAAATGCCGACGTCAATCGTGTGTGCATCCCAAGATCTGTAAGCTGCTTGGTACAGATCACGGTCCTCTTATTAATTTGATGCGTGATGCTCGCAGCGTCGACGGTGTGAAAAAAGTGTTGGTCGCCAGTGGGATTCGCATGGACTTAGCCCAACGTTCGCCCGAGTACATGCGAGAATTAACTGCGCACCACGTGGGGGGACATCTCAAGGTGGCACCCGAACATGTCGATCCCGATGTGCTCGATAAGATGAAAAAGCCCTGCAACGATGACTTCGAGAAGTTTGCTGATAAGTTTGCACGCGAATCTAAACGAGCTGGTAAGAAACAATATTTGGTGCCCTACTTCATCGCTAGCCATCCAGGCAGTGACTTAGATGCCATGATCCACTTGGCCGTTTTCTTGAAACGCAATGGATACAAGCCGGACCAAGTACAAGACTTTATACCAGCACCGTTAGATGTTGCCACATGTATGTACTACACCGGTATCGATCCCTTCACCAAGAAGAAGGTCGAAACGGCGAAGTCACTCAAAGACCGCAAACTACAGCGAGCCTTGATGCAGTTCTTCAAGCCCGAGAATTATTTCGAAGTGCGTGAAGCTTTGCTGACGGCAGGCCGCCAAGATTTGATCGGATCAGGTTGCGATTGCTTGATTCCTGACAAGCCACCCAAGGAAGCGATCCAACGCCGACGCGAAGATGCGAATGCTCGGTTCCGTGGCGAGTACGTTCACACGATTAGGCCGGTGGATGGCCAGTCCCCCGGTAGCCCAAGTCCTGGGGGCCAAAATCCCGCAGGTCAGAAAAAGGGGAGCAAGAAAAGCTCCCGCCATCAGCAGCCTAACGGCTATCGTCCCAAGCCACCCAAAGGCCGCACTTAGGACCGAAGTAGGATGTGCAGCAAGTCACTTCTTGCTGTACACATCCTCACATTTTCACTTTCCATTTCTAACGATTTCTAAATCGCGAAAGCCCGACTTGCCAAAACACACCTTGGGACAGGTGCGATAACGAACTGATGGTGAGCCGGGAGATTCATGCTACGATTTGAACTTATCGACCGCCAGTTGATGGAAGTAGTGCGTGACTTCATTTTGATTTTCTAACAACCAGTCGATGGATGGTTCGTTGCGCATAGCTTTACGCAGAGCCTTGGTCGTCGCTTCCCGGTTGGTCGCAAAAAGAACTTCTGGATCGAAGTTTGCATCGACAACCGATGGATCCAGCCAAACAGAGACGATGATACCCAGTTCATTTGCTTTTTCTTTCGGAATGATCCCTTCGCGAACAGCATCCAAAACGCCATGGGCAATGGCGGCTTGAACCGTTCCCATGAGAATGTTCGTATAAGCTTCGCTTTTGACGGTCACTTTGCTGACCATCAAGGTAACTGGGCGAATCTGGACGTCGCTATTGAGAATGGCAAAGACCTTGGTATGACCTTTGACTTGATCACCGATCAATTGAGCGATGGAGTATCCCACAGGTCCATCGAGTTCACCGATTACAACTTCCGGTTCGGCTGCGGACCAGGCCTCTTCCGCTTCGACCAACGCCTCACCCGTTCGCAAGACAATGCGCTCGAGTTCTACTTTTTTGGATTTACCTTTAGCCTTAAGCGGCTTGATGGTTTTGGTTTTCGCACTCTTTTTCTTCTTGGCCATGATGATTGGTTCCTGGTGTGAATATGAAGGTTTGCTTCGAGTTACGTGTTGAATTTGAAACACAGCGACGAACCGGGATTCGCCCCATAGTCTAGCCAGAAGTGTATCACACCGCTTGCGGTCGCCAACCTACTTACGACAATGTTCTTTATGACTGCGGACCCAACTAAACAAACGAACCTAGGCCAGAGCTCTGGGAAACAACACGACGAAACGTGTGATTCGGTTTCAGGGGAACTTCGTTTTCGTCCAGAACTAGTGGCCCCTTCGGCTTGGATTGCACCCAATGCGACCGTTCGCGGGGATGTGTACATAGGCTCCAATGCCAGTGTGTGGTTCGGGACTGTTATCCGAGGCGATTCGGCTCCGATTCGTATCGGTGAGGGCTCTAATGTACAAGACCTCTGCTGTTTGCACGCGGATCCTGGCTTTCCCTGTGTTATCGGAGATCGGGTGACCATTGGACATGGGGCCATTGTTCATGGCGCGCGGGTGGAAAACGATGCCCTGATAGGAATTGGCGCCACCGTTCTCAATGGAGCCACGATTGGGAGCGGATCTATAGTGGGAGCGGGGGCTTTGGTGGCTGAGGGTAAGAGTATCCCACCAGGTTCTTTAGCGGTTGGTGTCCCAGCCAAAGTCGTTCGGTCGTTGACGCCGGTGGACCAACAACGCATAGTGCATGCTTCTGAGCACTACATCGAGCTGTCCCGTCGTTATGCGGACCAAGAGAAACACGATGAATCGAAATCCGCGTCATGACAACTCACCTCCCGCCAAGCCGGGTGAACTGGAAATCGAAGCGGGAGTTCCGATTCCAGGCATTATTTTGCCCCCGGAAAATTGGACAAAAACCGGAATAAAGCAGTTACCGGCTCCGAATAGTGTCCATTGGCACGAGATTTTCGGCCGCCAAGCACCCCTCGTTGTGGAACTTGGTTGTGGCAATGGGCGATTTGCCGTCAGCAGTGCGGTGCGACATCCAGAATGGGATCACCTGGCCATCGATATCCTGCCGATGGTTATTCGATATGCGACACGTCGCGGCAATCAACGTGGCTTGAATAATGTCCGCTTTTTGGTTTGCGGTGGCAGCGAATTCCTAAAGGACTATTTTACAAATGGTTCGATCCACCAATTGCACATTTACCATCCACAACCGTATCGCGAACCTGGGCAGGAACAGAAGAGATT
>JBILTA010000492.1:0-4606 GCA_044371785.1 Pirellulaceae bacterium
CGCGATGATCAAGAAGCAGATCGCATTCTGCAAAAGATCTATGAACAGGGGCAAGACAGCCTCACCGCGAAAGAGAAACGCTTTATGGAAAAGTACAGTTTGAAAAAACGCAAAGCACGCGACAGTAATCCAAGTTAACCTTCTTTTGTATTGAAGCAGATTGATATGAACGCTATTGCTACAGAAACATCATTCCCCACCACACGCGAAACCATTGCCGGCATTCCTGTTCGCGAGATCGCCAACAAGTTCGGCACACCAACTTATGTCTATGATGCAAACGTCATCGCTCAAAAAGTCAACGATCTCAAACAATTCGATGTGATTCGTTATGCCCAGAAAGCTTGCTCGAATATCGGCATCCTCAATCGACTTCGTCAACATGGAGTACTCGTCGATGCCGTGAGCGCTGGAGAAATTCAACGCGCTTTTGCCGCAGGCTACACCCCTCACGGCAAACCACATCCCGTGGTCTACACAGCCGACATCTTTGATCGAGCCGCATTGGATTTGATCGTCAAGAATCGCTTGCACGTTAACATTGGCTCACCCGACATGATCGATCAATTGGGTGAAGTTCTCCCCGGCAGTGACATCACCTTGCGAATCAATCCTGGCTTCGGTCATGGACATAGTCGCAAGACCAACACAGGTGGCTCAGGTTCGAAACATGGCATCTGGCATGAAAAGGTTGATGAGTGCTTGCTCCGTGCCGATCGTCATGGACTCACCGTAACCGGCCTGCATATGCATATCGGTTCCGGAACCGACTTAGAACATCTCGCCAACGTCTGCGGTTCACTCGAGAAGACCGCCTTGAACGTCGGCCGAACCATCACCACGATCAGCGCTGGAGGAGGACTCCCTGTCCCTTATCGCGTTGGTCAAAGCTATGTCGATATCGAACAATACTATTCACTATGGGATGCAACTCGCCAACGCTTACAAAATGAATTCGGTCATGCGGTACAACTAGAAATTGAACCTGGTCGCTACCTGGTCGCCGAAAGCGGTTACTTGGTTGCCGAAATTCGCGCCATTAAACAAATGGGCGAAAACACATACTATTTGGTCGACGCTGGCTTCAACGATCTGGCTCGCCCTATCTTGTACGGTGCCTACCATCCCATCTCGATCGCTTCACGTGATGGCCGTACCCTGACTGGCTCACATCCAGTGGTCATCGGTGGCCCACTTTGTGAATCGGGCGACATCTTCACCCAAGATGAAGGGGGTTACGTCTCCTCTCGCCAACTTCCCGTGGCCCAAATTGGTGACTATCTGATTCTGGAAGTTGCAGGCGCCTACGGCTTCGTGATGTCCAGCAATTACAACAGTAAATTCCGAGCCCCAGAAGTCCTTGTCGAAAATGGCAAGCTGATCGAAATCCGACGCCGCGAAACGTTTGAAGACCTTATCGCAGCGGAATCGCTAGGCAATCCATAGTCCCTTTTCAAACTAAAGTCCGTATAGAATCGTATCAGTCGTGATACGAAACCTCACCGGTCCAAATCCGGTTGCATCGTGTAACGACGTTAGGGAATTCCCATGAAACACAGCCTAGTTATGACAGTGGCGATGACGCTGCTCTCCACCATCGCAGTCCGCGCCGAAGATTGGCCACAATGGTACGGCCCCAATCGCGATGGCATCATTCGCGAAAAAAATCTCGTTCGCGAAATTCCAGCGGCTGGACTCAAAGTTCTCTGGCGACAACCCATCGCTGGCGGTTACTCGGGCCCATCGGTCTCCGCTGGAAAAGTTGTTGTCTCGGATTACGAGAAAGCATCTGGCGATGCCTCAAACGACCCAGGTGGACGACGGCAACTCGTCGGTAAGGAACGAGTCCTCTGCTTCGATTCGGCTACTGGCAAGAAAATTTGGGAATATGCCTACGAATGCCAATACAACATTTCGTATCCCGCTGGACCAAGATGCAATCCAACCATTGTCCAAGATTCGGTACTCGCACTGGGCGCTGAAGGTGATTTGGTCTGCTTGAACTTAAAAGATGGCTCGCTGATTTGGAAAAAGTCGCTGCGAGATACCTATCAAGCGGAAACGCCCATCTGGGGCTACAGCGCACCTCCCCTGGTCGTTGAAGACTCTGTCATCACTTTAGCAGGTGGCGAAGGAAGTATTGTAGTTGCCCTCGATCTCAAAACGGGGAACGAAAAATGGAAAGCCCTCTCAGCAACCGAGATCGGCTATTGCCCGCCACAATTGATCGAGCGTCAAGGAACAAAAGAGCTATTGATTTGGACCGCCGACGAATTGTGCGGCTTGGATCCAGCGACCGGCAAAGTCTTTTGGCAAGTTCCATTGCAACCACGTTACGGAATGTCCATCGCCGCTCCACAAATCAGCGGTGATAAACTTTTTGCGTGCGGCATCGGTGATACAGCCGCCCTGTATCGTCTCGGCTCTCCCAAAACAGCTCCCGAATTGCTCTGGAAGGGAAAACCGAAGATGGCCATGTATTGCAGCAACTCAACGCCGGTGTTCGTTGACAACATGATCTATGGTGCCGACTGCCAAGTCGGGGCTATGCTGGGAGTTAAGGCCAGCGATGGCTCAAGAGCCTGGGAAACGTTTGCCCCCACCACCGGCAAACCAGGTCGCGCTAGCCATGGAACGGTGTTCCTCAACCGCTATGAAGATCTCTATTATCTCTTTACCGAAACCGGCGATTTCGTAATCGCCAAATTGACACCAGAAGCATACACCGAAATCGGTCGGACCCATGTCCTGGAACCAACCGGCGAATGTTTCGGCCGCAATGTCGTTTGGAGCTATCCTGCGTATGCCAATGGCCGCCTCTATGTTCGCAACGACAAAGAAATCCTCTGCGTCGACATTTCGCAAAAGTAGGGAGTTGGCCCCGATTCGTCCTACACTCGCCCTTAAAAGACTACGATAGGTAGGCGTCGTTTACCCCGCAGCTGGAGCGCAGCGGAAGCTTCTGGAGCTGCGCTTTTTGCATTTAGGGCCGAGGGCTCGTCACATCCTCTGCTGGTGCCGTGAGGCACCGGATTCGAGAACCCTAAAGATTTCAAGCCCCGAAGGGGCGACACACGCTGGAGTGTATCGCCCCTTCGGGGCTTGTGTCTCCATTGGTCTTCCCACCGTGGCTTATCGGCCACGGCTAGGGAGTATCGGCCTTTCAGGCCTAAAAGCGCAACATCAAAAGCAGAGACTAGGGACACTAGGCAAAGACGCAAATCTCCTTCACACTCCCTAAGTTGCGGACGATACCGTTTGACGAGCAACATCTCGCCCGTAAAAATGGGTAAACTTTAACACCCACAAGAACTCTACCTCCTTTTTCGAAGATGCTGCGTTTTCGCGTCGGTGCGGTCGAAAACAAGAGAGGTGTCAAAGTAGGCGGCCGGCTGGCGCCTACTCCTCTCCACCGATTGAGAATAGCGATCCTCTTTCAGGTTAGTACCATGGCGTCCGACGTTCGATTAAAAGAGCAGTTGCCGCGTCTCACTGACGCGATTGTCAAGACGTACACACCCAACGATAGGATCAACCATCTCGGACACTGTCCTCTTCCCAAGTACGATGTGGTGATCTCGATTCTCGATGACCTGAAGGACATCCTTTATCCTGGTTATCGCCGACGAGAAGGACTTCATATCGGTAATGTCACGTATCACGTCGGCAACTTGATCGACAACTTACACGATAAACTCACCACTCAAATCGCACGGGCTTTGCAACATGAAGATCGAGTGCGCCAACGCCAAAGCGATTGTGTAGATCCTGTGGACTACGAAGCGAAAGGTCAAGCGATCGCTATCGCTTTCTTGGAACGCATTCCTCATTTGCGCACTATTCTTGCGACGGACGTTGATGCTGCTTTTGATGGTGACCCTGCGGTTACCCATCGGGATGAAATCATTTTCTGCTATCCCGGTTTAGAAGCGATCACCATTTATCGCATTGCGAACGAACTCCGCCGGCTTTCGGTTCCCTTCATTCCACGCATGATGACCGAATGGGCTCACAAACAAACCGGTATCGATATCCATCCAGGCGCAACTATCGGCCCACACTTCTTCATCGATCACGGAACGGGCGTTGTGATAGGTGAGACTTGTGATATCGGAAAACATGTCAAGATCTATCAAGGCGTGACATTGGGCGCGTTGAGTTTCC
Organism: Pirellulaceae bacterium; assembly: GCA_044371785.1. GTDB lineage: Bacteria > Planctomycetota > Planctomycetia > Pirellulales > Pirellulaceae > JAFLCP01. The sequence continues at coordinate 4,165 of JBILTA010000492.1, forward strand.
CAACCGATTCCGATGGAAACATCATTCGTGGCCACAAACGTCACCCCACGATCGAAGACCGAGTGGTCGTTTATGCCAACGCGACTATCCTGGGTGGCAAAACGGTGATCGGCCATGATAGCGTCATCGGTTCAAGCGTCTGGATCACCAGCACCGTTGCACCTGGCACCACGGTGACCCTCGAAAAACCCAAGCTGCGTATTCGCTCCGGCGTCCCCGATGAATTGCTGCCAGAAGCGAACTATCAGATTTAAAAGTGTTTACGCAGTTCTCCTGCTCTAATCTCCGCTGCTCTCGCGCAGCGGCGGCTCGACAGATTCGTTCGAAAAATCATCGCGACTGCGCAACTGAAAAAAAAGGGCTCGCTTCTGATCAGGCAAAGAATAGTCGAAGCCCAGCTTGCGCAAAAAATGCTCCGAAGAGCTGATCGCCATCACCTCTA
>JBILTA010000083.1:0-12260 GCA_044371785.1 Pirellulaceae bacterium
GAAGAAGCCATTTTTTCGGAAACTGTATTCACACAGGCTTTAATAGATTGAACTTGAAGTGAGTCGATTCAAATAGACAGGAATCCCTCCTACAGAGAGATGTGCATCAAAAAGCGTATGCAGGGAGGGTTTGTGGAGAAATTCAGCAGCCTCGACGATCGGGAACTCATCAAGCCGTAGATCCAAGGCGCTGCGATTGTGCAGCGACCGTGATCGCAAAACGTCCGACATGAAGAACGAGAGTGATGAGCCACTTAAGATGACAATTAATGCCGGATGGCGCCGTAATTGGTTGTCCCAAATCGGTTTTAGTTCACTGATTAAGTCGGATCTGTAGTTAGCCATCCACTGGAGTTCTTCCAGATAGATCGTCCACTTGCCTTTACTGACACAGTCCGCCAGCAGTTCGAATACTTCTGTCCATGTGGTCGGTGTGGCTTGCTACAGTTTAGAGTCGGGGAAATGGCGTCGTAGAGTGGACATGAATTGCGACATTTGAAAGGTATCTGATTTTCCTTCCACTCCTTCGAATTTGAGGAGTCTTCGATTGCTAAACGCCTTTTCAATGAGCATGGTTTTTTCAACACGACGACCATATACCACAATCATCGTCGCTTAGCCTGTTTTTTGGGCTGCTTCTAATTGTGCTCGTTCGTAACGTCTCCCGATAAATTCCATTGACTTTTCCTGACTACCAGGTCGAGTGTCAACCGGAGGTCAACTTCAATGCTCAGTGCTCTCATTCTCGTGCCAAAGTGGCATCAGCCAATAAAGCCAAATAGGATGTTTTTGGACCATATTTGGCTGGCGACCGCGCGCCCTGCTAGAAGAATTTCGTGAATGATGCGACGTTCTTCGATGAGTTATTTCTTTGCAATACGACGAAGTACTTCAATGCCGCGATCAATCGTCGCATCGGCCGCAGCGTACGAGATGCGGAAGTGGGTGTCGTGCTGACTGAAGATGTTGCCCGGGATGATAAGCAGTTCGTTCTCGATAGCGCACTGAACGAACTCGCTGCCCGTTCCCCATGGAGCCTTAGGGAAGACATAGAAGGCACCTTCGGGGATAGCGATCTCGTACAAGTCTTTGATACCGTTGATCAAACGATCCCGTTTGCCGCGATAATCTTCACGGTAACCACTCATGTCGACATCCATAGCGGCAATGCCTGCCCATTGCACAGGTTGCGGTGCACAAACAAAGGAGTATTGTTGCAACTTGATCATAGTTTGAATCACAGCTGCCGGGCCGTGAACAAAACCAAGACGCCAGCCCGTCATGGCATGGCTCTTTGAGAAACCATCGATGACGATCGTATTGGGGTTATAGTCGGCGGGTGTTGGAAGGGTTGGCGTGTAGCAAAACTCGCTGTAGATTTCATCAGAAACCAGGGCGATCTGTTTTTCGGCGGCGAGTTGGGCAAGAGCTTTCACTTCCGCTTCGGATGCCACGACCCCGGTTGGGTTGCCTGGGCTGTTGAGTACGATAAGCTTGGTTCGCGGAGTGATCGCCGCCTCGACTTTCTTGATGTCGATTCGGAAGTCAGGATAGGTATCGATGATGACGGGTACGCCACCCACGAGTTTCACTAAGGGTGGATACATCACAAAGTAAGGATCGAACAAGATCACTTCGTCGCCTGGATTGACCAACGAGAGCATCGTGAGCACTAAACCACCGCTGGTGCCCGATGTGACAAAAATGGATCGATCCGAATGTTTGTATCTGTTGTCAACGCGTTGCTGAAGTTTCTCACGGAGCGGCGCTATACCTTGGGTAAGTGAGTACGCATTCTTTCCTTGCTGAATCGCTTCGATACAAGCCTTTTTCACTGGCTCTGGAACATCAAAGTCGGGTTGACCAATCGAGAGATTGATCGGATTCTTCATCTTGGCAGCAAGTTCGAAAACCTTGCGAATACCACTGCTATCAAAAGACGAGCATCGATCGGCAATCCAATTTGCACCAGCGTTCATTTTATTCCCTAAATTCAAAATTGATTAGATCTTGGCCCCGACACCGCGAGTGAGCGCCATAAAGGCCGACTCGAGGTTGATCTCTTCTTCGCCAAAATGTTTGAACAATAACTTCGCTTCGATGAGCGATACGGCAAGGCTGCTATAATCGGCCGTGTTTTCTTGCAACGTAACTCGCACTTTGGTAGGCAGCGTTTCGACTTGCTCCACCAAAGGATGCTGTTCCAAATGACGTGCGGTTGCTTGTAGCATTTGTAAGTCTGCCGGTTCGACGAGCAGAATGATGCGTGGACGCACTTTGCGCAAAACCTCTTCGACCGTGGCGCACTCTTGCATTTGACCGCGATCGATGATTCCCACTTTATTGCAAACGTCTGCTAACTCGGGCAGGATGTGGCTTGATACCACGATCGTTTTACCGAGCGCTCCCAGCTTTCTAAGCATCGCTCGCATTTCGATACGGGCTCGTGGGTCAAGGCCTGAAAGCGGCTCGTCCAAGAGCAGTACTTGCGGATCATGCAGCATCACGCGGGCCAAGCCGAGTCGTTGTGTTTGCCCGCGACTGAGCGTGTTAGCGTAGGCATCACGTTTGAAATCTAGGTCGACGATTTCCAACATTTCATCGCAGCGTTTACGGCGAGCGGGTCCATTGATTTTGTAGGCGGCCGCGAAAAACTCCAAATACTCGATGACGGTCATATCGTCATAGACACCGAAGAAGTCGGGCATGAAGCCAACTAAACGGCGGATCTCTTTGGGGTTGGTGTAAATGGAATGGTCGCAAACGTAGGCTTCACCATAAGTTGGTGTGAGGAGCGTCGCCACGATTCGCATCGTTGTCGTCTTGCCCGCACCGTTTGGTCCGATGAAGCCGAACAGATCTCCCTTTTTGAGGTCAAGATCAATGCCGCGAATCGCGTACATGTCACCGTACTTCTTGGTCAGATTGACTGTTCGAATCACGTTTAGCTCGCTCTCTATGAATCAATTCGCAAATTCGGTACGGTTGTGGAAACGTCTGGCCACTCAAAGCTTCTATTGATTTGAGCGGCTGATAGGTAAAAGGCAACGGATAAAAGTATTGGCTTCTGGTTGGTATTCGACCTCGCCATTTGGGGCGATCACTTTGATGCGTGTTTCACTCTGCGGTATGCGAGCGAACAAAATAGCTCGGTCTAAGCTGAGCAAATCGCTCATGTCGAGTGAAGGTTCAAAGCGATGCTGCAGTTGGGTGTACTTTTCACCGCCGGCGGCTTCGTAAAACATGATCATTTCTATCAGCAAAGGGATCACGTTTCGATCGGATGGATTCCAAGGTTCGGTAATGTCCTTACCATCTCTTGAGACGCGGCGAGTCAAGCGACGTTCCAGGTCTTTAGGAGTCGAGAGGATCGTGAATTTTTCGCTGCTGCCAGGTTTCATTTTGGCTGGCAGAGCATAGACCAAATTGTGATATAGAATAATTCCATCGAGCAATTCGACGTTAAGATTGTTGGTCACTTCCCCTTGTAGCATGCCAGATCCAGCGATCTCGCGAAGTCGTCCGAAGTCGAGGGCCTCGCTTTGGCCCGTCCAGTCAATTCTTAAGCTTTTGGTACTGCTGGCTGGGAAGGGGATATCTAGCAAACCAGTGGAGCTAGACGAAGGTGTGGTGCCTAGCAATGAACTGTTTAGTCTGGCAGTATAGGGTGGCAATGGTTCAAGGCTTCGAATTCCCGATTCTAGACTTCCAATACCACTGCCGGGTAACGGTTGCCAATCGGCAAAGCTAGAGGTGACTTCACCTTTCCCTAGTGTTTTGACTTGAGCATCAAAGTTTAATTGAGCAGGAGAGGCATGGTAAGTATGGAACCAGACTCGCCCGCGCTGATACCCGCTGGTCGCTTCGATATCGATCACTTCGACACCTTGCACCAAGGGTTGCTTCGGCTTCCACTGATCGTATTGTCGAACGATCAGCCAGCTGGTCAGTGAAACCACCACAACCAAAGAGAGCCATGTCCAGCCTGATCGATTAACGCCACGGATCCAGATGTAGTACTCGATCGGTCCCAAGATGAGAAGCAATACGATTAACAAGACAGCCAAATAGCTAAATGAGATATTGCGAACTTCTGGGAAAACATCCAAGCTGGCTCGAAGTTGGCCAAACAAATCGTCATAGCCGAGATAGGAATTGGCGGCGGCACTTGTGACACCTTGCTCTTGATCCGCGACGACCCATTGTTCTTGGAGCAAGCGTTGAATGAGCGCAGGGCGATCTTCCCAATCGGAAAGCGGAGGCAAGTTTAAGTCGGCAGAAAAAGTGGTCACTTGACCGAGACCAAATCCCGAACGCGATATGACTTGGATACGTTGGCGATCGGGAAGTGTAATCGAAAATTCGCTCACGCCGCGAGCCATTTGTAAAATGGGCATAGGCATGGCTTCAAGCCGTTGCTTGCTTGTGCCAATCATCGATTCAATCGTTGAAGCATTCACGTTTGGGATAACGGCTCGAATAGGTCCGGGCAACAAATCGGCTAGCCATGGCAATTGGGCGACTTCCATCGAGTTCTTGCCAAGAGCAACAAAGAAACGACCACCACCGCGAACATATTCGGTCAGGGGACGATATTTGATTTCCGAAATGGATTGAACCAGGGGCAGATCGGCCGTACAGAGCGCGACGACATCCGCACCTTGATAGGCGGCGACATCGTTGGGCAAGTCGCTGATATTCGAAATCGTACTGGTTGAATATCGTGGCAAGAACGTTCTAGATGCAAACCCTTTCTCTAAGCCCATCCTCAAGTCACCGATCTCAATGATCCATGGCTGGTTGGATGGCAGTGGCATCGACAACTCAGCTGGGAAAAAGGAATAGAGTTTTCTTTCAGCCAAGCGTTGCTCGGCAATTTTGATCTCTTCGGGGGCATCGATCCAAAAGAGATGAGCTTCTGAATCCGCTCGGCCTGCACGAAAGGTCCATTCCAATTCGGTGTTTTGGTTGGCACTGAAATGAATATGGTTAGGGTAGTAATAACGGACCGGAACGCCATCACCATCCACCACTTCAAGCAGCAGATAGCCCTTCAATTCCTGAGTCGGATGACAGGTCAAACGAAAAAGAGTGGTACTACCAACCTTCCATTTTCCTCCCAGGCCCACCTGAGATTCAAACGATAAGCCTAAGTCCTCTACCGTGTGAGTAACCGCATCAGAGTTGGATTGTAGTGGCTTATCTCTGCTCTCTTGATTGCACAATGTGGGCGATGCGTAGAAAAACAGCATGAGCATACAAAGAAGCATCAGCTTGCTTGCCATGCTTGCTTTCGCCGGGAAAGCGCTGGCCCAATGCGACTTGCGCGTGGACTGTTGCTGCGACCACATAGACGTGATCGCAGCTTGTTGGGCTTGGAGGCAACTAGAATGATAAGTCGAATCAATCATCCGTTGAACAGTCTGGTTAGAATACGCGATGAGCCATTACAAAAGGGATGCGAAAAAATGTTATGGCAATCGCTTAACTTTTAGGTTGCGGAAGTAAACTTTGCTATCTGGATCGTGAGCTTGAAGAGCAAAGGTCCCTTCACCCAGACGTCGTTCGAAGTCGGCAGAAAAAGCTGGTTTCCCTTCTGGCTCAACGTAGTCCGCAGTGACTTCGCCGTTGATTTTGGTAATAACGTGGCGGCCTTCCACAATGATTTCTTGGGTATACCATTCGTTATCTTTGGCTGGTGGCTTGGCAACGTCTAACGTGGCATAGATGCCACCCGACTTCTTTGGATCGCTCTGGGTAATATTGACCTGGCATTCATAGCCATACTTGGGCCAACCCGATTCTTGATATCGCGTGTGGAAGTAAATGCCCGAATTGCTTCCCGGTGTTGTCTTCACTTCGGCGCTGAAATGGAAATTCTTAAACGGTTTGTCAGTGCCCATAAAAAAAAGATGGCTTCGCTTGCCATGACAGACCAATGCGCCGTCTTCAACCTTCCAGCTTTCAGGGCTTTCGTTGATCTTCCAACCTTCCATGCTCTTACCATCGAACAAGCTAACCCATTCGCCATCTTCGGCACGGATGGAACTCGATAGGGATAATACAGCCATAAAGGCGAAGGAAAGCAGCCAAGTTAATTTCATGTTACAACTCCAGATTAAAGAAGCGGGGTATTGTAGGGGAATCGCAAGTTGGGTGAGAGCGACCAAGCCCAAAGCGCTGGGGCCGAGATGCTTACCCTTTTATCATAAAACGAAAAAAAGCTGCTCGCCTAGACATCACGCCCGTCGAGCAGCTTTTGTGGTATCTTTTCACACGAATTCAACGACTACTTGCCGTCTTTGTCGCCACCTGGCAACGCACCAGCCTTGATCTTCTCGCCGAAAGTCTTGCCATCTTTGGCCTTCATTTCTTCGACTTTCTTGAAGGCAGCTTCAATTTCTTCCTTGCACTTCTCTGGTTCATCCTTGAAGCGTTTGGCTGGGAAGTCTTCTTTCTTCAGAAGTCCCTTAAAAGCTTCGCCGAACTCGTTCTTCACTTTCTTGTTTTCGCCTTGGACATGGCAAACATTGCACTTGGCTTCTTCGACCAACTTCTTGAATTCTGCCTTACCTTCGCCTTCGGTGTAGGTAAGCTTGAACTGATCGTTAAAACCTTTGATTGCAAAAGCAGGCGATGCACCGCCAAAAAACACAACTGCAACCAGCGCGACCGCAACCAACCGCTTCATCATTCAAACTCCAGTGTAGGTACAACTTCGAGCCGTGCTAAACGCACCCAAAAAGCAGGCTCTGATGGTGTCGAACCGGACCGATGTGTCCGAGCAGACTCTTCCAATAATCGCTTGTCCCAGTACGAAATCAATAGCTGTACGATTCGCAGTGGCGAAATTCATAGAATCAGAAAATTGGGCAACCGCTCGATTTCCCAGCAGTTTAGGGAGTAATTTCGCTGTTTTACTTCCAGCGGGGTGCTTATTATGGGTGGTTTATTGCCTCTGCGACGGTACCGCAGCGTCAGGAGCCCTACATCGTCGGTAGCCGAGGGAGGCGGGTAAGCTGAAAGCCGGGGATAAACATCGTCCCGCGCTGCAGAAAATTCTCGGGAGTCTGCTTGCTTAGCGGCGAGGTTGATGCGGGGGGACTGACCCAGCGGACGCTCGTTTCCAAGGCTCGATCTTGAAACCAATCACTGGTCGCATTGCCGAGCGAATAACGCTGAGCCGTTTTTCCCGCGACGACCATTTCGCATACCCATTCCACGGAGGCGTCATAGGCATTGTCCTCGCCTCGAAGCTGTAATAGTTCGGCGGTTGGCCAACTGGAAGATTCTTTTTGCGCGTAGCGGACCAGTGGAATCGAGGGTCCCACCATAAACGAACACGCATTCGCTTGGCGCACTAAGCAAATAGGTTGTTGGCTGGAGGCGATATCGATTGCAGCCAAGCCACTGCGAGCGACGCAGGTGACTTTATCCAGGAATAGCCTCAACGTCATCGGCCGCGCTTCACGTCGGCTGCTGCCACCAAGATTCAATAGTTTGCCACTGATCGCAATGAGTCCATTGTCAAAGCGAAATTCGGCTCGCTGGCTATCGGACATCATTAACCAATCGCCTTCACCACGAATGATGACGTCTTCTGCTCGTACTTGCAGCGGATCGGATTCTCGCGCATTACCTGGTGTAACTAAGCCGGTTACTGGATCGATTGTTGTTCCATCGGCTGTTGACCCGATGGCGGCGACGTTGCCTGCTGCCACAAGACTGTTGGGATCGGCCAGCACTTCGATACCCGTGAGCAGGTTGCGTTGCAGCGGATCATTGAGCGTTACGACACATTGTTCCAGGGTTAAATTCGCGCGCGACGATACGCGGAAAAGTACACCGCGACGCATGCTATCCACCGAAGTTATCCGAAACTCGATTCCACGAAAAACAACTTGATGATTTCCTACCAAGATGGCTGCAGCCGATTCAACTTCCGCATTGCTCGCAGTAACCGATGGGGATTCAACGGTGTAATTGAGAACAGGCGTAAAGCCTTCAACCGCTTCGATACTCAAGCCATTGCGAGGTATCGAGAGACCCGAGAGCCTTACGCTGGCTGTCGCTAGTTGAATGCGTTTTATATCAGGGAAGTCTCTCGCCTGCAGCAAGGCTTCTTGCAATGTGTTGGCACGAATTTGGTTTGGTTGTAGTGGGGTTAAGGGATCATCAGTAACTACCAGCGAATCAACATTCTTGAGTTTGGTGTTGTTATCGAGTGGAACGGTCGCACCGATCGGCGGTGGTGTGGCGGGAGAGACGTTTTTGTTAGCGGTTGCCGATTTGTTATTACTTGGACCAGGACCGTAACGATCATCAACCATTTTTATCGGCGTGGTTCCACTTGCATTGGGTGGTGAAAGTGCCGAATTGGATGGGTTGATGGGGATGGTTGCTGCAGGTGAATTCGCATTGTTTGAGTTGTTGGCGGTGGGCCCGCTTTCATTGCCCATTGTGTCGCGTCTCGGGTTCGGTGCGGGAGTGGAAGCAGAGTTATCTCCAGCGTCGAGAGTGGGTTCGCTTGAGCGTTTTGAGCCGGCAGGATCGCCCGTAGAAGAGTCGGTATTTTCGGGTGTTGTGGTTGTCGATTCACCACTAGCGTTTTCGCCGGGGCGAACAAGTGAAACTTCTTCTAAGGCTGCAATCCGCGGCTGAGGTAATGTATAAGACGCGGACCAGCTCTCCATATTCTGAATCCACAGTGTACTGATCACTAACGCAGCTGCGGATAGAAGCCAAGGCAAATGGGTTTCCACCAACGATCTTTGAGCGATGGTAGGAGTAATCGTCATCGAACCTGGCATTCGGCTCTTGGGCAAATGTTCAAGGTCGGCCAAAAGTATGAGGTCACCTACCAGTTCCGTTGGCTTCTGATACCGATCTGCAGGCTTCTTCGCCATCAGTTTCATGATGATGGCGATAAGTTCATCGCCGAGCTCAGGACGAAAGCGTCTTGGGTCAGGGGGTGGTTGGCTACCATGGCTGAGCAATTTTTGCAGAGCCGTTCCATCCGGAAAAGGTGGTTCGCCGGTGAGCATAAAATAGAGTGTGCATCCGAGCGAATAGAGGTCGCTGCGGACATCGGCATCGCGCGGATCACGAGCCTGTTCGGGCGAAATATAATCGAACGTACCCAATGTCACGCCGCTGGCCGTTAAGTCAGCGGAGGATCGATCCTGGCTCGTGGAGCGAGCCAGGCCCATATCTACCAACTTGACGTGTCCATTAGCGGTAACCAAAAGGTTCGAGGGTTTGATATCGCGATGTACTACGTCACGTTCATGGGCATGTTGTAATGCTTCAGCCACTTGTCGCGTGTAATACACAGCATCGTCGACGGAGAGTGGGCCATCACGATCGATCAAATCGCGAATGTTGATGCCGTCGATGTATTCAAAAACGATATAGTTCCACGCTTCGGCTTCACCCACATAATAGACGCGCGCGATATTGGGGTGATCGAGTCGGGCTGCCGCTTGGGCTTCCGAGCGAAAGCGTCTTAGGGCATCTGCATCACGCCGTTGACTGGGAACCACTTTGATGGCGATAGTGCGATCGAGTCGGGTATCGCGACCGCGAAAGACGGCACCCATGCCGCCGCCACCAATCAAACGTTCTAAGACAAAATGATCGAGCGTTCGACCTTCGAGGACACGTGCGACTTCGGCGATGGTGACGGAGCGAAAGAGTTCGTCGCGTTCTTGCGGCGAGTTGGGGCGCGCAGATATGACCGTCTTGTCTGTCACAACATCGGCAGGCAAATGCAGATCGGTCGCCGTTAGAGATTTCTCGGGCTTTCCATCCACAGGCTTTCCATCCACGGGCTTTCCATCCACGGGCCTTCCATTTACAGGCTGTTCGTCTGTGGGCGTTGATTTTTCGGGCGTTTTTGGATCGGTCATTCACACCGCCTAGTTCACAAAACTATTCACAACCCAGTCCATTAAGCGTATTAAGCTGTAGGGATTGGGTCAATCTTTCGCCTCCCAAAACGGCGGGGTATTGTTCCATACCTTCATCAAAAAGCAAATTTCTGGCATAATCGACACAATGTGATCGATCCTCAAAAGGTCCCAGTAGGAGTTCCGTCGTGTCGAGCGATTCTTCGTCCGAATTCGTAACAGTCGCGCGCGTCGGCGATATTCCTAATGGGCAAGGCCAAGCATTTACTGTCGATAATCGGATGATCGCTGTATTTAATGACAGTGGAACCTATTTCGCTATCGATGACTTTTGTCCTCACATGGGTGCGTCACTTGCCGGAGGCTACATGGAAGATGGAGCGGTGGCTTGTCCATGGCACGCATGGCGATTTTCGATTCGTGATGGCAGTTGGTTGGACAATCCCAAGATTCGCGTCGACAGTTTTCACGTACGCGTTGTTGGCGACGAGATACAAGTCTCTCCACAAAAGCGGGATACATCGATCTAGCGGCTGAGCACGATTGCTTCGCCCACTTGTGGTGTCAACGGAATTGCGGTGGTGCGATTGCGAATCAGATCACCCCAAGCGACAGGATCTTGGGCAATCGGTGGCCAGGTATTGAAGTGGGTTGGCAACACATATCGAGGCTGAATCAAGGCAGTGGCTTCAGCTGAATCATCTGGGCCCATCGTAAACAAGTCGCCTATCGGCAAGATGGCCACATCCACTTTTTCGCGAGCCAACATCCCCATGTCCGAGAACAAGGCTGTATCACCAGCAAAGTAAATATTCATGGATGTGGAAAGCTTGATGAGAAAGCCGCTCGGATTTCCCCCGTAGGTTCCGTCTGGCAGAACAGAACTATGCCATGCGAGCGTCTGTTTCACGGTGCCGAATGGAAGCTTGGCAGTACCACCAAGGTTCATTCCCAGGACTCGTTTGACTTGGTGCTTCTCTTGGAACCAAGTTGCGATTTCATAGTTGCTTATGATTTCGGCGTTACAGCGATTGGCGATCGAAGCGGCGTCTGCCACATGGTCAAAGTGACCGTGCGACACGAGGATGTGTGTTGCTGTTACCTCTGCCGCTTTACATTTTGCGCTCGGGTTTTGATCCAAAAACGGATCGATCAAAAGACGATACTCGTCGGACTCAATCAACCAGCACGAGTGGCCAAGCCAAGTGATCTGAATACTCATCGATTATTGAAGCCTTACAGAAGTTGTTGTGCAAACTACTTGCGGCCGAGTAGGCGGCTCATGTTTTTCTTGTACGATTCGACACCTGGTTGTCCGTAGGGGTTCATGCCGAGCAAGCGACCTTCGACCACAGTGGCCAACATCATCATTTGGAAAAATTGACCCATGAAGGTCTCGTCAATTCTGGGCATGAACAAATTGGTCGTGGGGCGACCATCGCTGCGTAAGGCTTCATTGGTTCCTTCGATTGCCGCTTTCATGATGTCAGGCAATGTCTTCTCAGCGATATCGTTTAGAGAATCTGGATCGCTATGGCGACGACCAACGGGCAATGGATCGAATCGATATTTGTCCACAATCACATTATTGATGACCTTATCGCGTCGCCCTTGTTGATGCTGTTGATGCCGCGAGTGTAAGTCACGTGTGTTTACTGTAGTCAGGGGCATAGCCCCAAGCAGATCTTTGCCCAAGCTCTCGGCGAGCAATTGGTCGTACCATAGGCCAGCTGATTCGAGAGCTTTGCTCCATACGCTTAGGATGCGAACATTGCAGCCTCGCAACGTTTCGAGCAAATGATTGACGGCAACATACTGCAGAACAATGTTCTCTTCCGGTGGAGCTTCGCGGAAATGTTTGTTCATGGCCGCAGCGCCTTCCAAAAGTTTGACCACATCCAAACCAAGAATAGCGGCTGGGACGAGACCCACAGCGGATAGAACCGAGAAGCGGCCCCCTACCCCATCGGGTACAGGAAATGTTTCAGGAACCTTCAGTTCGTTGGCGAGGTTGCGAAGTTTGCCCGTTTCGCCAGTGACGGGGATGAGCAGTTTCTTGAAAGTCTCCGTATCACCGCCGCAATTCTTTTCTAGTGCGGACATAAATTGACGCAATGCGGCAGCCGTTTCGAGTGTGCCACCACTTTTTGATATGACTACCAAGGCCCAACGTTGCAGTTCATCGGTAGCCACCTTTCCATGATGCGCACCCAGCAAGTGCAACAGGCCCTGAGAGGCATCATTGTCAACGTTGTTCCCCTCGAAATACATGCGCGGCTTGCTACCTCGGTCGCCGCGAGATAGTTCATTGAAAAAGGGCTGGCAGCAACTCTCCATCAGGGCTTTGGCACC
>JBILTA010000053.1:0-14468 GCA_044371785.1 Pirellulaceae bacterium
AGCCCGGCTCATCGTCAACGATCGACCTGATATCGCCTTAATGTGCGGTGCCGATGGTGTTCATTTGGGACAGGAAGATCTGCCCGTCGCCGCTGTAAGAAAATGGGTGGGACAGCGACTCGCGATTGGACTCTCGACACATAACCCCCAGCAAGTTACAGAAGCAGAGCAGTTGGACGTCGATTACATTGGCTGCGGTCCCACCTTCCCATCGACCACCAAACAATTCGAAAGCTTTAGTGGCATCGAATTCCTAAGGCAAGCCGCATCGACTCCCCTACCCTGCTTCGCTATCGGCGGCATCACTTTAGAATTACTGCCTCAAGTGATGGATGCAGGCTTTAAGCGTGTGGCCATCGCGGGCGATATCGATAAAGCCGCTGATCCTTATCAGCGCCTACAAGAATATCGCAAACGCCTTCATTGAATCTTGGCTGCACGATTGATCGTCTCAATCACTTCATTGACCGACGGGAGTCGCTCCTCCCAAATACGAAAGATCGTGTGCTTCTTATCAGTGATCACCGTGGTGGGATAATGGGAGCTGCCACTCGGAGCGATCATCGTCATCTGACCGCGCGTGTAGGCAACGGGATCACAATACGTTGGCATAGATATACCAAGTTCGTCATAGTATCTCTGAGTCTCTTCCTTTAGCTTCGGCAAATCGTTCTCGACCTCTTTGCCACACGAGACACTCAAGATCACCACATTGGGATCATTCTTAAAATGTTCATAGAGCTTTACAAAGTCGGGATACTCACGGCGGCAATCAGGACACCAAGTCCCCCAGATATGCAACACGATCACTTTGTTGGCAAGATCCGCTTCCGACGGCGGTGTTTCGACGCCAAGCAACGGTTTCAAATCAAGGTCAGGCATTGGCTTGCCCACACCCGTCTCTTTGAACCGAGTGGCCAGCGAGATCAGCACCAATAGCCCAATCAACATTCCCATTCCCATCCACATGGGCCAAAACTTTGTATTTCGTTCGATGGTCACCGATTTAACTCTTATCGCGAATTTTTAACGAACTTGGATTGTTTTACTTAAGGCGAGCGACCGCAAATCGGGGAGTTTTGTCTGTTGAATACTCATCTGTTTTTGCCCGCCGCAATCACCTACCATAACACTCGGTGGACCAGAATGGTGGAGATTGGTGGAGGCAGTGGAATCTTCAGGTACAAGACTGAGGCCCGATCGCTACTTTAGTATAACGACGCGACAAACATCAGGGATGGTAAGCATCGGATTAACCAAGTTGGTTGTATCTCATTTTCGAATGAAACAACAAACGTATCGTACAGGATCAATGGATGAGCACATCGGGTGGAATTGAAGTTGAGCAAAAGTTTCGGCTCGACGATGTGGCGGCATTGGAAAAACGCTTGATGGAATCAGGCGCCAGTTTCGTGAGCAATCAAGAGGAAGTGGATACATATTTGCGTCATCCGAGTCGCGATTTTTCTCAGACCGATGAAGCTCTCCGCATTCGTCAAATCGGCGATTGGTCGGTGATCACTTATAAGGGTCCACGTAAAAAAGGGCCGGTCAAGGTTCGTAAGGAAATAGAAATTCCGATTGACCAACAGGCACTAGGAATGTGGTTAGATGTATGGAATTCGCTGGGGTTCGAAGAGGTTGCTCAGGTTCGCAAGAATCGTCGCGCCTTTAAGTTGGAACACAAAGGCCGCCGCTTCACCATCACACTTGATCATGTGAAGAATATCGGCGACTTTGCAGAGGTCGAATTACTGGTCGTTGATCATGCTCAAGCCGACCTAGCTGTGGAAGCGATTCAAGACGTCGCTTCTTTGTTGGAGTTGCATGATGTCGAGCGCCGCAGTTATCTATCTTTGGTGCGAGGAAGCGTCGAGCCTCCGGTCGCGGAAGTTCATTGAAGCGGAAAGCAGATTTCAATTGTGGTCCCATGGCCCGGCTCGGCTCGCAACGAAAACTTGCCGCCAATGGCTTCCGCGCGATGCTGCATGCTGCTCAAGCCGAAATGATCTTTTTCATCTTCATCCCACAGTTCGCCGATGTTCATTCCGCGGCCATTGTCATGGATCGTAAGTAAGACATCCGCTTTTCCCGGCGTTTTACTTGTGACGATCGAGTTGCTACAGGAGGGGGTAGTCTGCAAACGAACGTGGGCCTCGGACGCTTTGCTGTGCTTCAAAATATTCGACGAAGCTTCGCGGACAATCGCCAAAATGTGTCCCGTCACTTTCGGTGGCAAATTCGACAAGCGGTCCACAAGGGACGGCTCGATGTGCAGATGAAGGCGGATCTTGTCCGTCTGTTTTTGAAAAGCAGCTTGCCAACGCGACAACAGGACCGTCAGCGACTCGCATTCCTCTAGCTCGTTGTGTTCGAGTTTGCGAATGAGAACGCGTCCTTCGTTGATCGCTCCTTCAATGATCTTCGAAATAGTCGAAATATCTTTTTCTGTAGGTATATGCCCACTCACGATGCGATATCGCAGTGCTTCGAGCAGCATCCCTGCTCCAATGATTTGTTGCAGCAGGCCATCGTGTAAATCATAGCCTAGTTGTCGGCGTTCGCGTGCAATCTGTTGCCAGATGTCTGGTTGCATGGGAAGGTCTTGGGCATTGTCAGGCGAAGGCTCGGCTTGAGGATCGTTCATGGGCTGATGTCTCTCTATTCGCCAGATCGTCTCAGGTGGGGGCGATTGTTTTAGATTTCAAGCGAGTCAAAATCATCTAACAATTTGTCGAGCTGTTGCCATTGTGGATCATCATCGTCATGAGCCAGTGGGGTTACCGACGAATGAGCTTCGGCACGTGTGGGGATCGAATGCGACTCTGTGTTGTTGGAGCCCTTTGCTGCACTCCCTGGTGAGTTCGTTGAAATGGAAGTGGTTGGCGGGACCAGTGGGAGCACGATAGCTGGTGCAGCGGTCGGTTTGCTGCTAGTCGTAGCCTTTGTGCCAAGTTGCAAGGTTACCGTTTTGGTTTGACGATCCTGCAAAAGATCTTTGAGACCTTGCAAAATAGTTTTGGGGTCGCGGGTTGCATGGGTTCGCAAATCGACAAAATACAAACGGCGCTTCAATTGCTCTTCCGCTGGCAGGCTAACTTGGCTGCTGCTGGATTGACCTTCCGGGGGAGCGGGGAATTGCGCCGCTTCGGTCGAGTCGCTTTTCAAAACGGGTGGAAGGATACCAGGGCGGGCATAAATTCCGAGTCTCGCCATTTGATCATAGGCTGTTTGGGTCGGGAGCCAACCGAGCAATACAAAGTCGCCGCGAATACCTTCCAGGCACAAGTGATCGGTGGTGCCAGATTGGATGCCTTCGATGTGTCCAATCAGCATAGGGTCCATCCCAGGCTCGAACATCAAGGCCGTAACAATGGCCTGCTCGACATCGGCGATCGACGCGTCGTGCGATGGGGCTTGAGAGATAACAATAGAAAGTCGTGGTGCCATGGCGGCCTGCTGAGTGGGGCTCGAGTTGGATATCGGTGGAATCAATTATGATCCCTTCTGCTGCTCGCTCCTGCAAGTATGCTCAAAGGAGTCGTACAGATTGAAGAGGACTTCTCGCAGGCTGCCGTGATTTTCGGCAATCGCTTTTTGCAACTGTGATGGGTCGCATACTTGAGTGGTCCAATCGCGGGGAACCACAGCAGAATCGGTTTGTGAAGCTGCCAACAAGTCACGAATCACTTGTTGTGCGATTTCGGGGCGGACTTGAGAATCCCAAAGGGTGGGGAGTATCGTTTTTTGGTGGCTGGTGACCAATAGCTTGGTTTGGGAACGTTTCGCATTCCAATAAACCCAGCCACGCAGGGGCCAGCGTATTTGTTCCCAACCATCGATCACCACCAAGGTATCAGGCGTCCAGTGATGGCGGGAGCGCATTAATGCATGAAGGCTATCGCGTTGCGGTGTTTGCTTTACGTGAGCGTTTGGCGTCCTCTCGCGGCTTCGCACCATCAAGCGAAACCAATAGATACGAAGTGGATCAAGTTTCGGCTGGGGTTGTGTAGGAATCAAATCGTTGGGAGCTGGATCGCCATCGCACAGATGGCTATCGACGATCGAACCAAGGTAAGGTGCCAGCGCATATAAGAGTGAAGTTTTGCCGCTACCATGTGGACCAACAATGGCTGCTCGACCTTGAAGTTGCGCAAAAAACTTTTCGGCAAGGCTGGCGGCGGAAATGCCTTCTGGAAATCGATAGGTCGTGGCGCCCGGTCGAATAAAGCGGGTCGAAAATGGGTTCGAAGCAGGTGCACGATTCAAGAGAGGATTAAACCTCGCGTGTTACCTGACCTAAGTAGAAGGGCAACTGCGTGCAGACCTCATTTCCCTTGTTGGTAAAGAGGCGGGCACGAACACACCATCGCAACTTCATCAGATGTCCCTCGTAGCTCAATGGGCTCCAAGGAAGATTCGTGGAGAAAGTGCAGGTTCGATTCGCTACGTTTTGATAGATATCGTTGGCGGTGAAGCGTTCGAAATAATGAACGCCGACATCCTCGGTACCTTTGCCTTCGGTATACCAAATCACCGACAGTTCCAAACCTTGAACACTGTCAGGTTGATTCTTGTTGGTGGCTGCCTTGCGTGGAACATAGGCCAACAGATTGCTGGACCGCTGAATGCGATCGATAAGCAGCGAGGGAGCGATCGAGTATTCCCCTTCCAATACGTCACCAGGCTCGAAGCATGGCTGCAATGAAAGCAGACGAATGCTTAAGCTCGGTTCGAGAGAACGGGAGTTTCTCGAACGGCTGGATAAACTATTACGGGAAAACTTCGGCAGAACGACGGCCACCGTTTCGCATCTCCTTCGACCATGATCTTCCAGTGTATCGCATTGTGAGCACTCTGAAACGAGTGCATCGCATTACCGGGAACTTTGAATTCCGCTCGTAGTTCCAACGGTCTTCCAGGTTCCACCCGGCAGCGACCCTGCTCCAAGATGCATTGAGAATATACTATTTTTCGCTCTAAGCGAAGATCTGTTCCCTGATGAAATGACGCTTCTTCTTCGCAAACGAGTGAAATGCGAACCTGTTTGAAGACAAGATGTCCCTGCTGAACAATGCAGACTTCGTACGTACGAGATGGGTAGAGTGGTAGTTCGTTGATTTCAACAGTGGTAGCACCGACGCCAGTAAGCTGGCGAAAAAGGCGGAAAAACCACCGAGAAGCAAAATAACCGGCTGTTGCAAAGGGGATCAAGCTGAGTGTTAAGAACCAGCGCGGGCTCCCTTGGGCATGGGCGGTGAAGGCAATTCCGGCAAAAACTGCCACCATCGAATTCCAGCTCAAAATAAAAATACTTCCCACAACCATCACAGCCATGGCGCTTTGGGAGGCTGGGAGACGATAGGCAAGACGGACGCCGGGGCTGTCGGTGATGCTAGCTAGATCGGGAATGGTGGGAGTGCGCGGCTGATCGTTTCCCTTGCCACGGCCTGCCAGGTCGAGGTTAGATGCTTTTCGCGCCAATGCGAGCCGATGTTCATCGGAGGCCCACAGCCGCCAAACCCGCAGCAAAAAGCCTGTTCCACCAATCACAATGAATGAGCCCGCTGCGATCACCAGCAGCCAAAAGCCAAGCCCGATGCGATAGACCTGCAATTCTGGAGCGACAAACTGCCAGGCGATGACCAAGGTCAACGCCATCACGCCCAGCAGAAATAGGGACGCGAAAAAGATCGCTTCACCCACACTGCCGACGATCCACCAGCCCGACAGGCGGTGTCCGCGTTTTTTTCCCCAGAGTCTAAATAGCCTTGGCATAGATGCTTATTATGTGATTCGCGCGGGTGTCCAGCTTGCACCACTTCCCCAATTGGTAAAGATTATAGCCGAGGTTCTTCACTTGAGTTGGTGGAGGAGCTCATTTTCATCTACCACCCCTTCCATAGAAGCGAGCTAACGCTGTGGCCTCTTCTCTTATCGAAAAAGTTTGCGCCTTCATCAACAATTTGCCACGCGCACCACTTTTTGCTATCGCCATGCTGAACGTATCTGTACTGGTTGGCTCGGAATTGAGTGCGGGTGACTGGTCCCAGGTATTGGGGAATAGGCGGGACGCACAAGCTGCCGAAGGTGAAAGCTTGCCTGAATCGCTCCCCGCAGCAGGCCCCAAAACTGTCTGGAGCAAAGCGATTGGAGCAGGGTATGCAGGGCCAGCGATTGTTGGCGAGCGGGTGTTTTTGTTTCACCGCATCGATGAGCAAGAAATATTGAGTTGCTTTAAGGCGACGGATGGTTCTGTTGTATGGGAGGCCAAATTACCTGCTGCCTATCAAGGTGGTATCGACCCGGATGCGGGACCACGTTGCGTGCCAATTGTCGATGGCGATGATGTGATCGTCTATGGAGCAGCGGGGCAATTGAGTTGTGTCGCAAGTCTTGATGGAAAGATTCGTTGGACAGTGGCACTACGCAAACAGTTGAAGGCTGAAGATGGTTACTTCGGTGCCGGTAGCACGCCATTGGTATTAGCCGATCGTGTGTTGGTCAACGTAGGTAGTCGGCAAGCAGGTATCGTGGCTGTCGATCGCAAGTCAGGATCCGTGTTGTGGAAAGCGACGGCTCATGATGCGAGTTACAGTTCGCCCATTGTGGTTTCGTATCAAGGCGCACCGTTAGCCGTCTTTGCTACGCGGTTGCAGTTGGTGGGCATTCGGCCCGAAGATGGTAAGGTAGAATTTGAAATCCCCTTTGGGATGCGCGGGCCAACGGTCAATGCGGCGACTCCGGTTCAAATGTCTGACAATCGGTTATTGCTCACCGCGAGCTATGGCATCGGTACCTTGGTCGTGGATTTAAATTCACAGCCGCCGAAAACGCTCGTGCGTGACGACAGTTTACTGGCGAGCCAATATGTCACGCCATTGGTGATAGGTAAGTACGTCTATGGTAATGATGGGCGTGAAGATGCAGGCAACGGTGCTATGTGTTGTTTGGACATCGATTCGGAAAAAATGTTATGGCGAGATGACGACTTCGGAGTCGCCCATTTGATCGGTGTGGGGGAGCGTATTTTGACCATTGGCAATAGGGGAGAGGTTTCTATTTTGAAAGCCAATCCTGCGAAGCTGGAAAAGCTAGCATCTTTCACCTTACCTGCGGCTACCTATCGTGCACTTCCCGCGTATGCCAACGGGGTGTTGTGGTTACGGAGCAATGAAGGAGCTGGAGGGGGAAAGTTGACCGGGATTTTATTGAAAAACTGAGAAGTTTTCCTTCAGTTCTGCGCAGTTTCGATCTTGCGACCATTTTGGTCTGCATTCTATAAGAGGGACTGGCCCGGATTATTTATACACCGAGGCTGAAGATATTGCCTTGCAGCAAGCTATTGCCTTGCGGCAAGATGTTAATTGGGAATTGGTGTGTTGCGCAAGTCCAAGGATAGGTACTGCGAATAATCTGGGCGACGCAAAGGTTTAAGGAGAAACCGAATGAATCAACGTTGGAAAACACTTTTGGGGTGTAGTTTTGGAGTTGCGGTTGGCGTAATCGGGCAAGCGACTCCTGTGTGGGGGCAGGCTCGCCCTGCAACGGCAGCACAGTCTGGCACAAACCCGGCCCAAGCTGGCACCGCAAAACAAGATGAGTTTCCTGCTGTGTTGGCCGTGGTCAACGGTCAAACGATTTCTCGCGAGCAGCTTGCTGCAGAATGCGTCAAGCGTTATGGCGATCAAGTGCTCGATAACATGCTCAACAAGTATCTCATTTTGCAGGCTTGCCAAGCTCGCAAGGTGACGATTACACAACAAGATATCGATGAAGAGATCTCTCGAATTGCAAGTCGCTTCAAGCTGACAACCACTCTTTATATGAAGCTATTGCAAGATGAACGCAATATTACGCCCGAGCAATACTCAGCAGAGATTGTGTGGCCGATGTTGGCTTTGCGTCGCTTGGTTGCGGACCAAATTCAAGTGACTCAGCAGGAAATCGATCGCGCTTATCAAAGCGAATATGGAACCAAGGTTCAAGTTCGCATGATTGCTGTGAAGGATCGCCTTAAAGCGGATAACATTCTAAAGGAAGTTACGACGAATCCCGATTCATTCCGTCGCGTTGCGAAGGAGCAGAGCGAGGATCCGGCAACCGCCAGTGTGGAAGGTCTGCTACCTCCACTGCGTCAATTTTCTGGTGATGAGTTGTTGGAATCGGTAGCGTTCAAGTTGCAACCGGGCCAAATCAGTCAAGTATTTCAAGTAGCCGATATGCATGTGATTCTGCAGTGCGTTCGGTACATGGAAAGTGCAGCTCCGGCTCCGCAATCGATCCCAGCGATCCGACAAGGGATCGAAGATCAGGTTCGCGACGAAAAGTTGGGAATGTTGGCTGAGCAACTTTTCGAATCGTTGAAGAAGGAAAGCAATGTGATTCGCGTGTTGGGCGATGCCAACATGGAAAAGCAATATCCGGGTGTGGTGGCCTTTATCAATCAACAACCTGTGCCAGTGTCACAGTTGCAGACCGATTGTATTCGTCGTCATGGTCGCGACGTATTGAAGGGCGAGATCAATCGTAAAGTTCTTGAGACCGCTTTGCGATCAGCAAAGTTGGAAGTTCTTCAAGCTGACATCGATGAAGAGGTTGCTCGTGCTGCTGATATGATGGGCTTCATCAAACGCGACGGTACACCTGATGTGCAAGCTTGGTTGCAGCACGTGGTTCAAGAAAACGAAGCGACTGTTGAGCTTTACGTGCGTGATGCGGTTTGGCCAAGCGTTGCTTTGAAGAAGCTGGTAGCTCCTACCGTTCAGTTGACTGAAGATGATATGCAAAAAGGTTTTCAGTCGAACTTTGGTCCACGGGCTGAAGTGTTGGCAATTGTCTTCAGCAATCAGCGAACTGCTCATGAAGTTTGGGAACTGGCACGGGCCAAAAACTCGGAAGAAGAGTTTGGTAAATTGGCTGCTCAATATTCGATTGAACCGGTATCGCGAGCGAACTTTGGCAAGGTGCCACCGATTCGACGCTACTCAGGCAATCCCGTATTGGAAGAACAAGCTTTCGCTCTTAAAGCCGGTGAATTGTCGGGAATCGTTGCCCTCGGTGATCAGTATGTGATCATGCGATCGCAAGGTTTTACCAAGCCAGTGGTGCAAGGTTTTGACGACGTGAAAGATGAACTCGCTAAGGAATTGCTCGAGAAGAAGTTGCGTAGCGAAATGCAAAATCGATTGGATACTCTGATGAAAGATGCGCAAATCGATAACTTCCTTGAGAAGACGACACAGTCGGGCAAGATCGAAACGGCCACTGCTCCTGCTGCTACTGCACCTACCAAAACGCGATAATCCAAAACGCAATAATGTTCACGAGATGCGACACGCCGCGATTGCCGTTTTGGCCAGACCTGAAGTGACGCAAATCTCTTGAAATGAATTCACGAAACCCCAGGCGAGAGTTTATACTTTTGCCTGGGGTTTGTTGTTCCTTAAACTTGAGCGGCATCTGTGGAGAAAGAGACTATGGATCGCGATACATTAAAATCGGTACAAGCTCCGTTGAAGAAACTTTATCGTGAGCAGCCCGAGGCTGCGAAGGTTCCAATGCATTCCAAAGGCGTGGTCCGCATTAGTGATCAGGCTTGCGAGGTTGAGACAGCATCCGGGAAAGTAATTGCCGGGTTACACCGCGCGGCGGGTGGCGATGGGAGCGGTGTCTGTTCTGGAGATATGTTGCTAGATGCCTTGGTTGCTTGTGCGGGAGTTACTTTGGGTGCGGTGGCAACCGCGATGGGCTTAAAGATCGAGCAGGCTTCGATTGAAGCAATTGGCCGCATGGACTTTCGTGGAACATTGGGCATATCGCCCGACGTCCCAGTCGGCGTCGAGCATATTGAGTTGCATGTCAATATTGCCAGCCAAGAGTCGCCGGAACAACTTGCAAAGCTGATGGAATTGATGGAGCGATATTGTGTAATCTATCAGTCGTTCCAGCAGGCTCCTATCGTCGAGACGTCGTGGTCGATTGTGAGTGCTTCGTAGAGTGAATGGACGTTCTCAGCACACAGCGAAGTTTGCGTGCCGAATAATAAAGCGATTTAATAGACGACATAACTTGTTCGTTTAATCCAGAGCTGGAGCGTAGCGGAGGCTAGGGACGCGGGGGACTGCTCTATTGCTCTATTGCTTTATTGCTCTCGGGTTGCACCGGTGTTGTATCGAGGCGATAGAAGATAGCCAATGGAATCACCAACAGCGCGATCATCAAGAAGACGCTGTTAATTGGAATACCAAGCTTGATCGAAATCCATTCGAACAATTGATAGATTGGGCCCGAAATCATCATTCCCAAGAAGTTGCCTTGGTTCATGGTAGCGATCATACGTCCCTTCAATTCATCGGGTGGACGTTCTTGCAAGAAGACTTGCAGTGGAATGGAGTAGATCGCCGCTGAAACACCGATGCCAATCAACGCGACTCGGCATCCGAAGTCACCTAGCAGAGGCGTGCCGTTGCCTGTCCATAAGCTTAACGCAATCAGGAAGACAACGATTCCCCATAGACCTGTCGTAACCAAATGTTTGGAAGTAGTGTAGCGAAGCAGCAGCGAGCCCAACGGTGCTCCGAGCATAATGCCAATGGCAATGAGGCCGACCAGCACACCCGTTTGTTGTTTGGTGAGTGCTAATGGCCCGTCACCAAGTCGGTTCACGGTAGGCATGGCCATCGAGGAGATCATCCAGAATACGCATGAGACGAGCAACGCGAGCAACAAAGGTCGATCGCGTAAAAGCAGTTTCTGAATGTCCTGACTGATCACCAGTGTGTCCCAGGTGAAAACAGCGTTGGGTTGGGCGGGTTTAAGTTTGCGTACCATCAGCGATGTAATTGTGCCAATGACCGCGACCGCAATGCAGACAATAGAGCCAATCCAGAGAAGCTTGAACGAAGGGAGAGCGGGTGGTTCCACTTTGGGAACAAGGCGGTCATAAAGTTCACCGGCGAACACAACTCCAAAGATGATGGCTAAGAACGTGGTCATCACCATTAAACCATTGGCTCTCGGTAAAGCTTTGGGATGAAATAGTTCTGGTAGGATCCCATACTTGCCGGGCCCAAAAAATGTGCTTTGTACGGCCATCAGAAAAAGAACGGTCCAGGTTCCGTAGAAACCAAAATAGTCATACAGCAAAAAGGCCAGCAATCCGAGAATCATCACCGCAATTTCAGCCACTTTGCTGTAGACGATGATGGGAGTTTTGCTGAATCGATCGGAAAGATATCCTGCGTATCCGGAGAAAAGAACAAAGGGTAGAGAGAAGACGAATGTTGCCCAGCCTTGTAAGTCGGCCCCTTGTTGTTGAGCGGCAGCACCGGCAGCCGCATTGGCGGCTACTACGGTCACGGGCATCGCCATCAATAAAACCAACTGTTTATAGACGTTATCGTTAAAGGCTCCAAGAAACTGCGTCAGTAACATTCCCCAGAAGGAACGATTCGTCGCCAAACTGGAAGCGAGTTCAGTTGATTCTGTTTTTGAATCCATGCGATACACCATTCATGGCCAACGTTCATTTGCGAATCAGAGTTCTCGCATGACGATCAGCCAAAGCGAGTGGCCCTAAAATAACGCGTGAACACATGGACGGCTAGATGGATGCACGGGGGGCTATTTTCTGGGGCTATTCTTCTTTGGACCCCAAAACGTACCCGACTTGTCGCGGATTTCGAAAAGTATTGAACAAAATCCGAAAAACTCAGTCAGCCTATGCTTGCCGCAGCGAAGAGCATTGGGGCGATATCAGAGCGTTTTCAAATACTCCAGCACGGCAGTTCTCTGTGCTTCTGTTAAGCGTTTAGGGAAATCATGTCCCACGGCACTTTTCCCGAAGCCACGCGTATCGAAATACTCGCGTCGCTGCTCAGTCGTTAACTTGTTGGGTAGCTCGCTCAATTCATCGACCGTTAATCCAACCTTCTCAAAATCGGTCGCTTCGATCGTTCGCTTCCAAAGAGCTGGTCTCTTCTCGGGATTCAAGACATGCCATAACGTCGGAACGCTGCCGTTATGAAAATACGGAGCTGATGCCCAGACGCCATCGAGAGGTGGAGCAACATATCCACCGGGTTCCGCGATGGTCTCCTGTTGGCCGTTTAAGGCGAACCAGCTTTCGCCATAAGCTTTGCGATGTTCGGCGGATAACGACTGATAGCGCACTGGGTCGGTCCCAATCTCTTCGAGTGCAATGATTTGCTCTGGGTAAGAGCCCCCTGCCCCGTACGTCCCGTGGCAATTGCTGCAATGTTCCACAAAAATCGTTTTGCCTTGTTCGGCAAGCTCTTGATTGATGGGGCCAGGATATTTAGGCGAAGGGACACTCGATATAAACTCGAAGACTTCGCGGAAATCATCTTCCCATTCGCGAAACTTCTCAGGTCCATTTTGACGAACGAGCATAAACTGCATCAGCCCGCGATGTCCCTTCTCGGCGAAGCCATCAATATACAGATGATGTTTCTTTTTGAAGTGCCACCAGGGTGGCGGATCCATATCATGATTGACCAGCTTCGGTGCGGGCCGCCACTGTATCACATTGAGATCTGCATCGCGAAAATGCATCAATGCCACACCGAACATCACCGCATTGGATGAACCTCGCGTTGTTCCCAACGGCAAAAAAGCAGAACCGAGATCCATATGTGTCAGTTGTTTACCTAGTTGCAGCTTCAATAACCTCGCTTCTTCGGTAAGTGTCTGTAGTGCATATCGATTATTGGGGGCTCCTGGGTAGGTGACGCCGTTGACTTTGCCTCCATGACACGCAAAACAATTCATGACATACGAACCATCTTCATTCACCACATATTGAAGTGGAGGTGGTAATTGGTTGGGCTTGGAGTCGAGCGATGATTCGTCGGGCGCAGGGGAAAGTTCTGGTCGTGAGGTCAGTCCGAAGCGATCCCAAAAAGCTTCGGCAAGTTGAGCGTTCGTAGGTTCGCTCTCCTTCTCTAGGAGCGATGTACTGGTTGTATTGCTGTTACGCTGAGCTAGTTTCCAGCTCGCTTTTGCCAAACGGTAGGCCACATCGCTATCGAAGTCGCTGGGAAGGTAAGGAGACTTGATGAGGTGTTCATAGCCGCGACGTGCTGTCGGCGACAATTCTTTCAACCAATCGTTCCATTCACCCTTGGCCTGGCCATGGGGCGTTGGGGGAAGCGGCTCTTGGCCGCACAATAAAGAGGTCGCTGTAACGACAATGCACCAGGTGAAAACATGGCTTTTAAGTGATCTGACGATCAGTTTCATTGGAGTTACCGATAGAACGGGCAAGTAATGGAAACCTAGTGAGCGCACGTTGGACGTCAGTTCCATTATACGAGAGAGGCGAGTGTCATGAGAATGTGCTAAGATGTGCGAACCGAAGTTCTGGCGGAGAGTTCACCCCTTTCTTGGCGAGATTTGCCAACTTGGGCAGGTAGAGCAATGTAGTTTTCGGCGACATCTGGCGACTTTATTTGGGCTTGAAAGAAAGCAATACGGATGGCAAGTAGCGAGCAAATAGCAAAAAAGGTGGTAGGTGTTGGAGAGGTATTGTGGGATTGCTTTCCGTCCGGCGATCGACTGGGTGGTGCCCCGTTGAATTTTACAGCCCATTGCCGGCAGCTAGGGAGTCCATATGGGATTCATGCCGCCGTGTTGAGTCGTGTTGGCAACGACTCGCTGGGGATACAAGCGATCCAACAGATCGAGCAATTGGGCGTTGATACAACTTATCTACAAGTGGATCCCAGTCATCGTACGGGTATTGTGCGAGTCGAACTGAACCACGGCGAGCCGAGCTATGAAATTGTCAACGATGTGGCTTGGGATTATCTACAATGGAACGAACGTTTGGCAGACCTAGCTAAGAACGTCGATGTCGTATGTTTCGGATCGTTAGCTCAGCGTCACACCGCATCGCGTGAAGTGATTCAGCGTTTTCTAAAAGAGACGACCGCATCAGTGCGTTTGTTTGACATCAACTTACGAGCTCCATTTATATCAGGCAAGCTGGTGCTGGAGTGTATGGCGTATGCGAACTATGTCAAATTGAACGAAGAGGAATTGGCTTGGCTAGCGGATGAGTTAGGTGTGCCTTGCCGTGATGAGATCGAGCTGACCGCATTGGCGGTTAGATATGAGCTTGGATTGGATGCGATTTTGTTGACTCGTAGCTCGCTTGGATGTTTTCACGTAGCAGCCGGTGGGGTGACTGGCGGCGAGGTACCCAAGCTCGAGTTTGCATCGGATGCTGATGCGGTTGGTGCTGGAGACGCTGCGACAGCGGCGTTTGTGGTGGGGCTGCTTCGCGGTCTACCCATAGCCACGATTATCGCGCATGCGAACCTCGTGGGCGCTTATGTGGCGAGTCGATCAGGTGCCGTTCCGATCATCCCCGAGTCCATCTGTCAGCATCATTAGCCGACGACGTTAGTCACGGTTTTACTTCCGCGCAGGGACATCTCTACCGT
>JBILTA010000493.1:0-4593 GCA_044371785.1 Pirellulaceae bacterium
TTCTTGCCAGTTGGACGATAATTCTCTGTACGCTATTGGCTACGCTTTCGCTTGGACAAACTCCGTTCGATCAAAGCTCTTTAGGTCAAAATCCTGCGGGCCAAATCCCAGTTGGCCAAATCCCAGTTGGCCAAATCCCAGCTGGCCAAATCCCAGCGGGCCAAATCCCAGCGGGCCAAATCTCTGCTATCGAACAACAGCTACAAGCGCTCCGCGATTCCCTTCCTCCGCAAGCCTTGCAAAACTTGCAACAACTTCCCGCCGGTCTCCCGCAGTTACCGCAATCGGCAATGCAGGGTGTAGGTCCCAACGGCCAGTTCCAGAACCCGTTGCAAACCAATCCAAACGAAACCCCAATCGCCGCCCCAAGACCGCCAGGCGAACTCAAAGTCGAAGCCCAGAATGAACTGGTCACTATATTTGCACGTGACGCTGATCTTCGAGTTCTGTTGGCTACAATCGCACAAGAAAATCGTATCAACATTATTCCATCCCAAGAAGTTACTGGAATCGTTTCGGTCACCCTTCACGACAAACCCGTACTTCAGGCACTGGACGCTATTTTGCGCGTGCATGGTTTCACCTGGCAGGTGCTCGACAACATCATTTATGTTTCGAAGCCCAACAAACTCCTAAATCAAAACCCGACGCTACTGGGACTTCAACTCCAAGTCTTTGAACTGAATTACATTTCAGCCATAGATGCAGAAAAAGTAATTGCCGGTTTACTAAGCCCTGCGGGACGTGTCTTCGCTCAAGCGTCCGCCAATTCGAATCCACGTCAATCAGGCGAACGACTCATTGTCGAAGACTTTCCAGACCGTGTGCAACGAATCACCGAGTACATTCAGTGTGTTGACATACCTCCTCGCCAAGTTCTGATCGAAGCGGAAGTTCTGCAAGTCAACTTAACGGAAGATGAACGCCATGGTGTAAATCTCGATGCGTTGTTTCGTATGGGAAATGGACGTTTCGTCGTCGAGTCAGCCGGTATGGCTACGATCGCAACAGGTGCACCAACTTTCAGGCTTGGTGTGGAAAGCACTGACCTCAATTCGGTCATTGAATTTCTGAAAGCCAAGAGCAATGTGCGAACCCTGGCCACTCCTAAACTCCTTGTGATTACTGGCCAAGAGGGAAAAATTCAAGTTGGATCTAAACTCGGCTATACAACCATTCAGCAGAATCAAACCAGTACAATCCAAAACGTAGAGTTTCTCGAACTGGGTGTCATTCTCACCGTAGAACCAATCGTGACCCGTGATGGCCAGGTCGTCATGAAAGTCCAGCCACAAGTATCAGGTGGACGCATCAATCCGGACACTTCACTTCCCGAAGAAGAAACAACTCAAACAGAAACTACCGTGATTTTGCCTGATGGAAAGGGCATGATCATCGGGGGATTGATCAAAGAAGATGATTCAAAGAAAAGTAGTTGGGTTCCCTATTTAGGCGAGTTGCCGGTTCTAGGAGGCCTCTTTCGCCGAAGCAACACAGCCTCTGCGCGATCCGAGGTTATCATTGCTTTAACTCCACATATCGTCCCCTACCAAGAGCCCATCTTTTCAAGAGAAGCTGATCAATATCGTCGAGTGACCGGTCTTGAACCACACACGGGTGAACAGCAATGGATCGATCCAAATGGGAACGCCTCCGTGCAGATCCAAAATTACAACCCATCACAACTTGACCTACAGGAATACCAGCCTGCTTTCCCGAATAACAATACTCTTCCAGAAAATGCTCCGATGCAGCCCGCATTCATCGAGCAGAATCCAAATCAATCTAACAATTTCCCCGCTTACGCTCCCTCACCTACATTCACACCTCTTGTTGCGCCTACGACGCCCTACACCCCATAACAGGGTACATGTTGCTTTTCGTCAACATCCTTCTGACTTTACGTTGCTCTCTAGCAACATGACAACATCCTAAGTCTCCCCCTCGCTCCATCTTTGAACCGCCAACAAATCAGATGATTTGTTTTCGTCCACTGATTTCGTGTTCGATTTCTTGCTTTAACACGAATGGAGTATCTCGCACTCCGATAATTCAGCGTTCACTCTATTGCGTAGACCCTTCGCAGCAAACGCTTGAAGGCGAGCAATCCACCTGCAGAAACTCTCTTTGCCCACCCTTCTATCCGGCACAGTTTTTGCCATTGCTAGCCCAATGTGGCACTCCTCGATTTCACAATGCTACCGAGGTGATCTATGTCTCGAATTCACAGGAATCAGCGAACTCTGAAAAACTCACTCTACCTTTCGCCCAACCAGAGCCGTAAAAAGAAATCGGTTACTCCCTACAACATATCCCTTCAGATTTTGTTGCTTGCGATTATCGTCCTTCCCATCGCACCACCACGGGCATACCCAGAAGAAACTCCCCAATGGCGAAGAACCAAAGATGGTTGGATAGATATGACAGAAGAGTTGCGGCCATTGAATCGCACGCCTATCGAATATTCTTATTCGCTTTGGAGCGCTGTATGGCCCACGGCTGCCACGTTGTGCATCAGCTTCACCGCCTATTGGCTGCTAACATTCGAATCCCATTCGATACACCGCAAAAAAGTGAAAAAAAATCCGGAAGATTCCTTAGGGCGTTTAATCCGGCAAACCTCGGATTTATCGAGCCGTTTGGCCCTTATTGGGCCAAACGGCGAATTGCCTATCCCTTTGCCAATACTCGACGAAAAACACCCACACCCCACCAGTAGAACTACAACGAATTAGCCGCTTCTGCGACCTAAATGAGCTGAATTTGACTTCTCCCGCAAACTGCCGCCTCTTTTTGCCGCAAAGCGATCTCAATTCCATCATCCCCATTTCCAACGGCAAAAGAACTTATCGAACAGATCCCAAAATCCGCTAGGGAAAGATAATTTCCTTAACGAATTTTTCATGCGATCAACACCCCTAACTTACTTTAAGTTTTGTGATGACCCCACCGAAACTTTTCGATAGGTTAAGTAGTTAGATATCTGGCAAGACGCCAAAACTCCCGCGATTTACATCCCACCTACCAATTTCAGAACCCCTGAAATGTCGAATGAGGAGTGTTTTCTATGTCAGCCGATTGGTACTTTTTGAAGACCGGTTTTTTCAAGACCCACAAAACGATTGGGCCTTTGTCAGAACCTGATTTATTGAGCAAAATCACCAAAGGTGAGATTCGTCCAGAAACGATGCTCAGTAGCGCTACGAAAAC
The DNA here is from genome assembly GCA_044371785.1 of Pirellulaceae bacterium. Taxonomy (GTDB): domain Bacteria; phylum Planctomycetota; class Planctomycetia; order Pirellulales; family Pirellulaceae; genus JAFLCP01. The sequence continues at coordinate 3,211 of JBILTA010000493.1, forward strand.
TCATGGGCAATGGATCCCCATGAAAAAGATTCGCGCCGCAATGGAACACTGGGACAAGTCCCATCCGCAGAGTAGCGGTGCGATGTAAGCAACTATATTGGAAAGCAACATTTTTTGTGGCTCATTGATCATCGAGTTGCAAAAGTGCAAACTCGTTGGTCATTGCTGGCTATCTGCTTTCATCAAAAAAGGCGTAGCGATTTATGATCCGCTACGCCTTCGTTTTTCCTTAACAACACCAGTCGAATTTACAACTGCTTGATTCGTACATTCTTGAACTGAACCTTCATCGGAGGTCCAGCGTGCAACTGCAAAGCCAAGATACCGTTAGCTTGTGCTTTGCTCGATGAGTCTTCGACGGTCGACATAGGCACCCCATTAATAATGTGCTGCAGAACGCCTCCTTTGGCGATCACAACATAATCATTCCATTGCTCGGCGTTGATCTTCTTCTGTAAATCCCCTTTGTCACCTAAAGACTTAACCACTTCAATGGTCTTCTCACCGGTGATCTTCACTGCTTGCCCACGTTCAGCCAAAATCCCACGACCACGTTCTTCGTAATTAATGCCTGAGTAGGTTGGCGAGGAATCGATGTCGGCCTGATAGCCACCAACAATAAACTTCTCGGCATCAGCCAACTTGCTGCGATATTGGATTCCGGAGTTGCCCCCCACGATCTTGTATTGCAAACGCAATTCAAAATCTCCAACCTCTTTGTCCCACACGATAAATGTGTTGTGCGGTGTAGGCTTGTCGGCAGTGTTCGTACCTGTGATCGCGCCATCTTCTACGGACCAGTACTCTAAATTTCCTTTCCAACCAGCTAGATCCTTGCCGTTGAAAATCGCCTCAAAACCATCTTCCTTCGGTTCCTCAGCCCAAGAGAAAGTAACCAACGTTAGAATAAACGCACAAGTCATCAGGGCTGAGCGAAGCGGATTCATTAGTCTCATTGAACATACTCCAGGAGGTAACAAAAGGCGGGAGAAACGTATTTCTATTCAAATGCTACTCCGCGCCTCACGATCATTCCAGTAGCAATCCACCCCCAACCATCCCCAAAATAAGTACTTTCTTACCTTTTGCCGTCCCCTGTCCGAATCCTAACCTTCACTTACAATAGTGGCACAGGCAAACTGATTTTTGGTCATTCTGTCATGCTTAGGAGATTGCTATGGTTCGTAGTGCATTGTGGGCATGTTTGGGATGCTTTTTGGTTGGTACTCTCGCGCAACATGCATTTGCAGAAGGAAACACAATGGTTGTTATTAAAACATCCAAAGGTGAGATCAAGCTTGAACTTTTTGCGGACAAATCCCCTGTCACCGTTGAGAACTTTTTGACCTACGTCAAAGATGGTCACTATGACGGCACCATTTT
>JBILTA010000494.1:0-4581 GCA_044371785.1 Pirellulaceae bacterium
ATGGACCTGCCAATCACCTGGCTGTGTTACCTGCTTCGATAAGAGCCAATCGATCGCACGTTCGACCTCAGGTTGCTTAACCGTACAACCTGCAGCGGCAAGGCCTCGCAATGAAATGGCGGTATCCCAAACAGGCGACTTACATGGCTCGATGCGTAAACGATCGCAAACCTCATCGGGACGAATCAGCATCTCCAGTTGTTCATCACAATATCGTACCTCGGTCGCATCGTCCGCATAACCTAACGCCTGCAAGGCAATACGACTCCACACAATCGGCGGAAAGATCGCACCCAAACCATCGCTATCGACGAAACGATCGAGCATCCATTTCTTGCAACGTGCCATCGCCACACCGCGCATCGGATGAAAGCGATACACCTCACATCGCTTGAGCCACGCATCGCAACGGTAGAAAAATTTCTCCCAAGAGAAAAAGCTGGTAGAGGAAGGAAGACCTGGTGCTCGCAATGGCTGCCAAGACTCGGGAGGCTGCAGGAACAACTCGTCAATTCGTAATTGCTCAGGAAGTTGCTTGGTTGGCCGCAGTGCCCACACTAGCGCCAACGGAATCAACATCGTCCGTGACCAGGCACTGATGCGATAAATGTTGATTGGAAACCAAGACGGAAGCAGAATTGCTTCGGGTGGAACAGCTGGACAATACTTGTAATCGAGCTGACCGAGCAGGGCGAGGTAAAAGCGGGTGAAGCTATTTACGGCATCCACGCCACCCGCACGGCGAATCGCTTCACATGCCTTTTTCATAGAGGGCGAATCCGCGTCGTAACCCATCAATTTCAGCGCCCAATACGCTTTCACACTAGCGCTGATTTCCAGATCGCCCCCTGGATACTGTGCCCAACCACCATGCTCTTGTTGCTGAGCCGCCAAACCTCGGGCCAGACGTAGGCATAATTCGGTGTTCTCGCGCCCCAGAAACACCTGCAGCAGAAGATACTCGCTCTCAAGAATCGAATCCCCTTCCAAATACCCGCACCAGGAACCGTCTGGAGCTTGCCGCTGTAACAACCAGTCGCGGGCTTCGGCCAATAGATCATCCCGCCGATCGAGCGAAACGGACCGAGATGCAGAGGGAACTGCTGTTGGCGAAGCGCTTATTCCTGTCGCTTGTTGAGATGACCCTAAATCCAAGCTCATGGCGCCTCCCTGCCTTTCTCTCTCAAGAACCGGCGGGTCAAAACGAATCCACCCCCCGTAATGAGCAGACTAACGGTTCAAGATGGCACACTCAACCCCCAAACTACCACCTTTGGGGAAAACCGCTCTAAATCGAAATGGAATTTTCACAGCTCTAGTTGAAGAAACCTCATTTTCTTGGCGCAACGAATCGAATATACTTCAGAGACGCAGTTGAAACTGAGTCTCAATTTCACGGGACCATCCTTCGATGATCAGCCTGCCACAAAATTCCGCAATCCTTCCAATCCATATACTTCGCAGCAACGAACGAGCTCGGGTCGTTGATCTGTTCGGTGACTCTACCACCTTGCACCGTCTCGATGAGATGGGCTTGAGTGTTGGAACCGAAGTTCAGATGATCCGCCCTGGTTCTCCTTGTATTGTTGCCATGGCAGGCAAACGCTTGAGCCTTCGCCTGGAAGAAGGAACCGAAATCCTCGTTGAAATCGCCAGTGCGACGCAGCCTGTTGCGGTATCCGCATGAACTTGGCAGACCTCAAGGTGGGCCAACATGGCACCATCACTCAAGTTCTCGGCGATGATACACTCGCCCTTCGCTTAATGGAGATGGGGCTTATAGAAGGAGAAGTGGTTCGGCTGCTCGGAACAGCCCCAATGGGTGAACCGTTAGAATTCGCCTATCGCAGCTCAAGACTATCACTTCGCAAACAAGAAGCGCTTCGAGTCGAAATCGAATTGCTCAAGGATTCAACCTGATCCAGGTTGCTCGCATCCCATGGTTTCGCCTGACCCCACATCACCCAAATCCACCACCAAGGCGCAGCGAACTTCGTTACGGGTCGCGCTAATCGGAAATCCGAACACAGGCAAGAGCACCATCTTTTCAGCTCTCTGTGGAGTGCCGACTCGAATCGGAAACTATCCCGGCGTTACCGTAGAAAAGAAAATCGGTACGTACAAAGACGCTCAAGGCGAAGTTCAAATCATCGACTTGCCTGGCACTTACAGCTTAGCCGCTCGTACATTAGACGAACAAGTATCCGTCGATGTCTTGCTGGGCCGCCTGGCCGATGTACCGACGTTAGATGCTGTGATTGTGGTTGCAGATGCTACCAATCTCGATCGCAATCTATACCTCTACTCGCAAGTTCGCGACCTCGGCCTTCCCACCATTTTAGTCCTCAACATGTGGGACCGAATCGCGCAAGAGAGCATCGAGATCGATTTAGAGATGCTCAAGAAACGCCTTGCCACACCGATTATCACCACGGCGGCTGCTCGCAAAGTGGGAATCGAAACGTTGCGACTGGCTATTCGACAAGTAACCGATGCCGAAACAGAAGCCACCACCAGTCCACTTCCAACCGCACTGCGTGAACAGGCAATCGAACTGCAACAGTGGATTGCCTCGCAAGGAGTTAAGGACACCCCGCTCCCGTGGATCGAACGGCTCATCTTGGACGTCGGCAATCAAGGGCTGGAACTGTTTGCCAAGAAGCACCAACTCACTGATTTGCCGAAGAAGATTGAATGCGTCCGCGAGCAACTCGCCGTACAAAATTGCCGAGTCCCAATGGTCGAAACACGTGTTCGCTATCAATGGATTCGCGAGACGCTGACCGATGTCGTACGTCGACCGTTACACGAGCGTCTTACTTGGAGTGACCGAATCGACAAGGTGGTCACACATCGTTGGTGGGGCTTATTGCTATTCGCCGCCGTGATGTTTGTGGTCTTCCAAGCCATCTATCGCTGGGCTGAACCCGGCATGGCCTTAATCGAAACCATCCAAGGCATTGCCAGCGATGGAATCAGTGCTGTGCTTCCACCCGGTATGCTCCGCAGCTTGTTGGTCGATGGGATCGTGGCAGGTGTTGGTTCTGTGCTTGTGTTTTTACCACAGATTCTCTTGCTGTTCCTATTCATCGGTGTTTTGGAAGACTGTGGATATATGGCCCGCGCCGCGTTTGTTATGGACAAGCTCATGACGCGTTTGGGCTTAAGTGGTAAATCGTTTGTCCCGCTGATGTCATCGTTTGCGTGTGCCGTGCCTGGTATCATGGCCACGCGTACCATTGAAAACCGCACCGAGAGATTTGTAACGATCCTCGTCGCTCCGTTGATGAGCTGCTCTGCTCGTTTACCGGTTTACTTGCTGTTGATTGGGACCTTTGTCCCCACGACAACTTGGTTGGGTGGCTGGGTCGGACTGCAGGGCCTTACGCTGTTGTTTATGCAAAGCCTCGGGGCGTTAATCGCAGTCCCCATCGCTTACCTATTGCGAAAAACATTGTTTAAAGGCGAGATGCCACCGTTTGTGATGGAGTTACCTCCCTACAAATGGCCATCGCTGCGTGTTGTTTTTTACCGTGTGTGGGAACGTGGTTGGGCCTTTGTGACACGCGCAGGAACTTTGATCTTCTGTACTTCGGTGATCGTGTGGGCCGCCAGCTATTTCCCAGCGGATCGCTCCAAGATTCACGAGCTCGAAACCTCTCGCGAACAACTCGAAGCCGAACTAGCCGCATTGCCTGCCGCAGATGCAACAACGGATCAGAAGACGCTCAGCGAGATTGCACAACTCGACTCACAGATTTCGGCACTTGCTTCTGAGGAAATGGTGTTGGGTGGTGAAGCAATTGAAAAGAGTTTTCTAGGCTTCGCGGGGCATGCGATTGAGCCCGTTGTGCGACCTCTCGGATGGGACTGGAAGATTGGAGTTGGAGTTATCGCATCATTCCCTGCTCGCGAAGTGATCATTGCCACGATGGGAACGATCTACAGCTTGGGGGGCGAAGTGTCAGAAGAAGATGAAGGCTTGCGTGACGCATTAGTGAACGCAAATTGGCCTGACGGCAAACCGGTCTTTAACTTTCCCGTGGCCCTCTCCATCATGGTCTTCTTTGCCTTGTGCGCCCAATGTGCAGCAACCCTGATGACCATTCAGAAAGAGACCAATTCATGGAAATGGGCTGCATTCACCTTTGTTTATATGACCACGTTAGCGTATGTTGGAGCTTGGATTGCCTTCGTTGTTGCCAGTAGCCTTACGGGCAGCACTCCTACTTAATTACCCCACTGAATCGTTAAACGACCATGTCTGATTTCGCTCAACTACTACAAGGCCTCGCAGTGCTGCTCATTGTGAGCAGCGCGTTCGCTTTGTTGTTTCAGCGAATCTTTCTTTTCTTCAAAGGTTCCGCAAAAAGCGGATGCAGCTCAGGCTGTTCTTCATGCCCGTCACGCTGCAGTCACCCGCACGACTCCAGCGCCCAAGACTCCGTTAAAGTGATTCCGCTCTCTGATCTTCGTAAGATGTAGGGTGTGTGCAGCAAGTCCTTCTTGTTATCACTCTCCGTTTCGCTCACTTCTCTCTCTTGCACACGCTGCACCGGCCAATCAGCTACTTGCGAAACA
>JBILTA010000495.1:0-4579 GCA_044371785.1 Pirellulaceae bacterium
ACACCAACCGATTTGGTAGACACCCAGCCCGTGACTCTAGCATCAACGGCGGTCATTCCATCGCAGGGCGAAATCGGCGCGATGCAAGCAGCTCGAAAAAAGGGAACCGATTTTCTGTTGATGGGCGAAGTCATCCGCGATGAGCTTACGATTGAAGAACCCGGCAGCAATTTACCTCCGGAAATACAAGCAGCCATAAATGCGCAAACGAATGCCGCACCGATTACGGCTCGTCGCCCCGAGCATCTCACGATAGCTTGGCGAGCACTCGACACCGTGACTGGGGAACGAGTGGCAACTTTCACCACGATTATGGACCGCAATATAGCGGACCAAACTTATCCCGAATTAGTTTGGCAATATCCGGATCCGCGAAAACGTGTGATTGCTGCTAATGTTCGTGAAACTTGGAAGTCCATTGGCCCGCATGTTATCAAGGATCGAACGAGCCTTTCAGTATCATGGGGATGGCCCGGTTCAGACAAGATTCGTAAAGGCGTGGTTTTGGCGAAAAACTCGCGTTGGCTTGAAGCGGAACAGGAATGGTCCGATGTGGTGACCCAATACCCCAATCATCATCGGGCATGGCACAATCTCGCCTTAGCGGCCGCTGCCCGCGAAGATTTCTCTGCCGCCAAAAGCCATATTCGGCGAGCCTTGGAATTGTCGGACAATCGACAGTATCAAGCGACATTTCAATGGATCGAATTGCGGCAAAGGGACTACTATCAGGCTTTTGCTCTTCCACCTCCGCCAGAAGGCTGGGCTTTCCCTGAGCCGCGAACCAGCAGTCCAGGGGCCGTTGAGGGCGTTCGGCCCGTAGACCTGGATGCTGAACCTTGGTACCGAATTATCCCAGGTGTTAAGCCGCCGGAATGGTCCTGGTATGCCTGGCTTACCCAACCTGTTCCCTTTTAAATCCCTTTCCTAGCTTTTTCTGCATGCTCCCTGAAATCTACCGCTGCCATTCGGGGCTTGTCGAAATTCAAGGGCTAGTGAGCAATTGTTCCCCAAGCAGGCTAATTGTGCCGATTCTGACGGTGAACAATTCAAGAAGGTTGCAAGAAGTCGTCCACCCACCCTTTCTCGGAATATCCGGTCCGAATATCTTAGAAGGGTACATGCATTACGGTCGTGAAACTTTGAACCTCTTCAAGCGTTTCGGCGTACCGCGCGTGTCGGTATGATTCTGACGTCCGGGTTGTTCCATCCGCTTTTCTTCTAACGGTCCATCAAATGCACAGCATGGAATCTTTTTTACCATCCCTGGCTATTCTTGGAGCGTCCGATTTTTGGGTCACCAAGTGGCTCACGCCCCTCTGGCTCTTCGGGACGGGCGTCGGTGCGGGTATTGTGCTTTTGGGTTTGGCTGCCCTGTTATTGAGAGGGCTAAGTTTTATTCCGATTTTCGGATACCTGCAGAATCAACGCACCGCGGCACACATCGTTTCATTGATATTAACCGTAGCCCTGGGAGGTTTTCTCTATGTATTGGGCTGCCCACTTTTTAATGACGCAGACGCTACCGAAGTAAGCACGAAATTGCTGAATTTTGAACAAGCTCTTCAGCCCAACAAAGAACAGGTAATGTATGGATTAGCCGTTTTGTTGTTGTCGCTTGTCGTAGCCTGGGGCGTGGTCTTCGGGGCGATGCCGAAGAATGCCAGTGAGTTATCACGAACATTGACGGAAGGAGTTTCTTCCTACTTCTTGATTTGGTGCGGTGGATGGGTCCTTTTGGCCTTGGGAACCACGTTCCTGGTCGATGATCCCATTACCACGTTGCGATCGATCCCAAGCATCTTTGATTCGGGTCGTCGTGATTACCCGTTCACGATCGAGGTGGCTAAAGAAAACGAAGCAGGCAACAAAATCTTCCAAATGGTGGACTTGCCTTTCAATCCCTCGCTGCTTGCTGGAATGCAAATCAAGAGCGACAAGAATATTTTGATCGGGGATGCGGAAGAGGTTGATAAGTCCGATATGACACCGAGACGCATTGATGCGGGAAGTGAAGTGGCTTGGGTTCGTGGAGCGACCGAAGCGGCCCCCATTTCGCTGGAACCAGGCGCAGGTGTGTATATCCTTAACCTGGAAAGCGAGCCTGCGAACGTAAAGTTCTTGTTGGTTTCATTCCCGCCGGTTCAAGAAACAATGATGGTGGTAATCACGGCCATTGCCGTCTTCTTCTTTGGCTTCGCCTTTATCGCCCAAACGGCTGTTGCTCCTCGATTGTCGGCTGTCGCTTTAGCAACCGCCAAGTCGGAGCTATCTCAACCCTTGTTTTTGGTACTGATGTTCTTGGGTGTGGTTGCCATTTTGACTTTCGTGTTCCTCCCTTTTTACACCTTTGGCGAAGACACCAAATCACTGAAAGAGTGCGGAATCACCGTCATCTTGGTGCTAGCAATCTTCCAGGGTGTCTGGGCGGCCAGCGGATCGGTATCGGATGAAATCGAAGGGCGTACCGCCCTAACCGTTTTGAGCAAACCGATCCAGCGTCGCTCTTTCGTGTTAGGCAAATTCCTTGGTATTTTCTGGGTATTGCTCCTGATGTTCATCATCTTGGGCAGTGTCCAATTGTTCGCCGTCAGCTACAAACCCCTCTTCGAAGCCCGCGAAACGTCCGAAACTGTTCCACAGTGGCAGGGTTGTTTCTTAGAAGTCTCACGTACAATTCCAGGGTTGGTGATGGCCTTGATGCAGGCTACCGTGTTGAGCGCCATCAGCGTGGCGGTTTCAACGCGCATGCCGCAGTTGGCTAACTTCGCCGTTTGTTTCGGAATTTACTTGGTTGGAAACTTAACCCCAACCTTGGTGAGTAGTTCAGAGCAGCAATTTGAAATTGTACGCTTCGTAGCCCAGTTGATTGCAGTGGTGATTCCGATGTTGGATCACTACTCAATGCAGGCTGCGATTGATGCAAATAACGCCATTCCATTTTCGCTTTTGTGCGGTAACTTGGTTTACACCGGGCTGTATGTAGCATTGTCTATGTTCATCGCCCTGCTGTTCTTCGAGGATCGCGACCTCGCATAAGCCTTGAACCCTGTTGTGGTACCCCTTCCAGGGCTGCCGCTGAGTGGCGGATGGTAACGGTGCGTTGAGAAACGCCTTGCATCCGCCGCCTCGTCCAAGACGATGTGGCAACGTTGTTTGCAAACATAGATTTGGACATCCAAGAGGGAGAAGGCAAAAATGCAATCCGGCGATCCGCTAAAACGATTGACCCAACGCTTAGGTCTGAGTGGAGCTCGAGTACCTTTATTCGCCGTTGGTGTGCTGGCGGCTATCATTCCGCCGCTTTTGCTGGTACTGCTCGGATTCTTTATAGAAACCGTTTCCGTTGGAAATGGCCTACCGACAGCGGAAAGTGTGGTTCACCTAGGTCCATTTCTAAAGATTACGGCAGCTACCATTGGAACCAAGGGTGGCCTGCAACTTCTTGTCATGCTAGTGGCATTCGGATTGGGACTTGGCATCGCCTACGCTCTATTGCTACTAGCCTACTACCGCATGGTTTATCAATTCGCGATCAATGCGGCAATTCAATGTTATGTGCAAGCGGCTACCAAGAACGAAGAGTTGGCCGTCAGCCGAGGCGTCTCTGGTCAGAACGCTGAACTGGCACAGTGGTTTGAAAACCACATTCCCAACATTCGCACCAGCCTCTTTGCTTGGCAAAAGTCGTGGCCTCGTTTAGCCGTGCAAGCGCTTCTCTTTTTACTTATCGCTGCTCTGATGAATTTTTGGATCACCGCCACGGCACTCATTTGCATCGGTTTACTCGGGCAATTTGTGTCTTGGTTAACAGCGCACCAGAAAAGCAAAGCCCCCGCGGTATTGCAGAAAGTCTGGCAATATGAACAACGGCTGGCCGAGGTTTGCCGCAGCATTGCGCTGCTCTCGACGGTGCGATCCAAAGCTTCTGCACATGAACTTTTGAATGAAGAAGTCAAACATTTTCGGGCTGCTGCAGCGACTTTAGCAGCCTCACAAAGCTGGAAAACGCCTTTGCTGATTTGCTTTTCCGCAGGCTTGATCAGCATCTTCTGCGTGGTGCTCGGGATACAATTGCTCGATCGTCGATACAACTTTGATTTGGCCTCTGCGATCACACTGGGCTTAGCGATCTGTGGTGTTGCGTTGTCACTTGTGCGTTTGCAAAAACAACGCAATTCGTTGCCACTAGCGAAAAAAGTTGCGAGTGAAGTCTTAACCTTTCTCGATACCCCAGTTCCACTTATCAATTCATCAAGCACAGCTAACAAACATCCACTTTCGCTCAGCAATCGTATGTTGATCGAGCATGTGACTCTGGAAGATAGCCACGGTCGCCGCTTGCTACATGATGTGAGTCTCGATCTCAAGCCAAAACAAGTTGTGGCTGTGGTATCCAGTCGCGCCGTTGAGTCAAAAACATTGGTAGAGCTGATGCTGGGCTTTGGCCGCCCTGTGAGTGGCCGTATGGTGTTCGATGAGCATCTTGTTAGCGACATCGATCCAGAAGATTTTCCGAAGAAGTGCATTTGGGTATCTGCGACGGGACCGTTACTGCAGGGGACTATTGAAGACAACT
>JBILTA010000496.1:0-4577 GCA_044371785.1 Pirellulaceae bacterium
CGCGACTCTAACATCGACCGGCAGCTCTGCCGTCTTATCATCGATGTAATTCACGTTCGGTTCATATAGAACGTAATCCAACCATTGCTTTGGAATCGATGGTTCCGATAGATCCAAACTTTGGGCGATGCGATGCAAGGGCGTTGGAGCTTGGCGTTTGCTGATTTGATCTTGGTAGCGGAGAGCCGACTGACGTAAGCGGCGTTCATATTCGACAAATCGCTCAGCTCTTTGATAGGCTTCAGTATTGTCTGCGAGGTAGATAGCGACCGTAAAACGGCGGCTCCCTAACGGACGAGAGCCTTTATTGGTTTGGCCTGGATTAGCGGCTGCACTGGCGGTTACTTCGAACAAATCTCCTTTCCAATTCTGCGATACTTCGCACAACAACCAATAATCACGATCCCCTTCGATCGACTGCTCTGGACTTGGTCTTAGTTGCCAAAACACGCCACTAGCTCGATCGAGTGTGCCGCTCGACAAGTGCGTGGCTAACTGCGGCTTCTCGGCATAGTTTCGTGCGAGTGTTTCTACAGCATCGCGCTGCATCGCTCCTTGTGCGGTGCCAACACCTGGACTACCACCGATGGCACGCAAAGAGAAATGTTGCTGCTCATAATTGGTACTGGAAACATTGATGGCACCTTGAACATGGTTCACCGTTTGCGTGCGTGGCCAATGATCGAGCACTCGCATTTGCCCCGAGCCTGAACGAACTTGAAAGAGTAGTTCATCGATACGATCTTGCGTGCGCACTGGAACTTGTGCCGACATGCGAATGCGAATCGAGACCAAACGAGTTCCGTGAATCGATGGTTGATAGCCGCTATGTTCCCATGGTAGAGGATCTGCAGAGACAACTAGAGGTGCATCGAAACGAACAGGCTCTTGTCCTTCAGCAATCGATGACACCGCTGAAGTCCAAGAACTGATGGCGACAATAAACGACATCAGAAGGTTGGCTGTCGATATGCGATAATCGATCGAGCGAGCAAACTTGGCCAGAATGAAAGAGACGGGCAAAACTGACAGAGTCGAAACTGAGAAGGTCGCGGACATATCCACCTCGAACAGGAATTTCGTGATCGCGAGAAACGCGACAGTCCGAAGACTGCGTTTTCAGAATGAAATCCCTGCTTCCTTTAGCGAGCCCCCCAGCCAATCTAGTTTAAGCCTATAAGCTCAAAACCGACTTATCTGGTCGCTAAAGTCCTTCGTCCATGTTGCCCCGACGAGATCCGTAATAAACCAGATCTGCTTGCGTCGGCCCAATCGACCAAACGCTTAGCTCACCAGTTCTCAGAAATCATCCGGGGTTAAGGTCGCCCCCAATTGCTCCAAGCAGCAGAATAATACGGGGCGACCAGCCAAGGTCAAGAGATTTGTATTTCCGCAAATGACGAAATTCGAGGGAATCGGGCAGATTCCGAAAGTGGCTTATTTCCAGGTCGAATTGCAGCGGCCACTTGGACACCTGCCCCCTGGGCAGCTTCAAGCTCGCCTTCCAAATCGCTCACAAACAAGATTTCACTTGGCTTAACGCCGATTTCAGCCGCGATTTTTTGGTAACTCTCTGAATCTTTTTTGCCACCGATCGTAGTGTCATAATGGCCCGAAAAATAGCCGAGCACATCGCCATATTGCGTGTGCCCAAAGAACAGCTTCTGTGCGGCAATACTACCGGAAGAGTAGATGCGAATATCGATGCCGCCGGCTTTCCAACGCTTCAGTTCGGGCAAGACGTCTTCATAAATCGGGGCGACCAACTCGCCACTTTCAAAGCCCGCTTGCCACACCAAGCCTTGCATCGCTTTAAGACCCGTTGCTTTCACATCACCGCGCATCAGCTCGGCAATCTGCTGCTCCACTAATTCCCGATCGCTACCACCGGTCGCCTTCTGCCAGGCTGCCAAACTTTCGTGGCCAGCATCCTGCGCGATACGTTCACACGCGGCTGTCGTTTCCGTTTGCCCCCAAGTCGAATCAAGAAACGTCGACAGATTGCGAGTAACAAACGGAAACATGACATCATGTACGAAGTCAACACTGGCAGTTGTCCCTTCGATGTCGAGCAGAATGACTTTGCCGGCGAATCGCATCATAGCTTGATCACCGGTTGAACACCCTCGACATATTTTGGCCCAAAGCACATCGGTTGGTATTCGCCATGAACTCCGCTGCTCATGTACTCAGGAGTCCAGCCGGATGGATCTTGGAACAAACGTATGCAGCGGATGTGGCGGTCATCGCAAAGATTGAACCAATGCTTGGTGCCTCGTGGCACATTGATCAAATCACCGCTCTCCACTTCCACAGCAAACACTGGGCCTTGCTCTGGATGAATATGAAAAACGCCTCGCCCCGAAACGGTAAAGCGAACTTCGTCTTCACTATGCGTATGCTCTTTATTGAACTTGTTTAGCATCGCATCGAGGTTCGGTGTGTCGGGCTTAACGTTGATAACGTCGGCCGTAACAAAGGCCCCTTGCTGCTTGAGTTTCTCAACTTCAGGGGCGAATTCTGCCAGGATCTCGGCATCGGTCGGTGTATCGGAAAGCCGCCCGCTGGTCTCCCAACGTTCGTACCAAATACCGTGTGGTTGCAAGTAGGCACGAATCTCAGCGACATCGGTGAGCGTGCGATTTTCTTTTTCAATAATCAAGCGTGCCATAGGAATCCTGCTCCTGAAGAAACCGCTCAGAAAATGGCTCAGGCGGTGCAAACCGCCCGAAGCCCAGCAAGCCATCATCGTACCTTTTTGTGCGTGGATCGGTAACCGCTACCGTGCTGATTTTCTCGACCGCCCCCCACTATCAGAGGAGGGCTGAAATATTGTTTTCTAATGATGAAAATGCTGGGAATTCGGTAGGATAGGTAGCATTAGGGCGTTATCCCCCCTAAAATCGCGAATCTCGCAAGCACAGCTTGCCACACGATTTAACGACAACTGAGAACAATATGTCCCCCCGCGGCCAGGAGTTGGGCATCATGACCGGCAGGGTTCAAGGTAAAGTAATTTCCATCAGTCCGACAGGTGATCTTGTAACGGATATCGCTGCGTCGCAACTTTCAGGACTTCCTGAAGGCGAAATGCGAAAAACCGATGCAGTCCGCGTGGTGGTTGATGAACATGAAACCATTGGGATCTTTGGCGACGACCATACTCAACCTGCAATGACGCTGATTGCCATATTGGGCAACGATGGTGCCTTGCGGCTTCATCTGGTATCCGACAGCGCCGCGATGATGCTGGGTGTTCGCGTCTCGGCACCTGTTGAAGTGAGCTGGTAAGCTCCAGCGACTTGCTCTTCCGTTTTGTTGACAGTTCAGATTCATGACACAACCGCCTTCTTTCTCTGACGTTCGCACGTCTGGCGACGTCCGTATGTGGGCCGACGTCCGTATGTGGGACAGTACGCATGTCTGGCATTCGTTTACTCAGATGGCGGAGTATGAACCTTGGCTCATCGAACGTGGCGAAGGAAACTGGCTCATTGACGATCAAGGCCGTCGCTATCTCGACGGTGTCAGCAGTTTGTGGTGCAATGTCCACGGCCACAATCATCCGCATATCAATCGAGCCATCGAAGAGCAATTGCATCGCATCGCCCACGTGACTTCTCTCGGCATGGGTAACTCGACGACGGCGTCTCTTGCGCATCGGCTTGTGCAGCATAGTCCTGAATCATTGCAACATGTTTTCTTTAGCAGCGATGGCGCGAGCGCTGTGGAAGTGGCACTAAAACTTGCCTTTCAATATTGGCGACAATGCGAACAACCGCAACCACAACGAACATTGTTCTTAGCGCTCGGGCAAGCCTATCACGGCGACACACTGGGTAGCGTCAGCGTCGGAGGAGTGAGTCGTTTTCATGCAATGTTTGATCCATTGCTGTTTGATGTCGTACGAGGACCATGCCCAGATAGTTATCGAGTACCTGCGCACCTGGAACAGAGTCGCCCTGCAGGCGAGCCTCTGAATCAACCAGCATTCGAAGCTGCGTTGACGAAGCATTACCTGGCACATTACGAGCGTCTATTGGAAGAACATGCCGAGCGTATCGCTGCCATTATCGCAGAACCTTTGATCCAAGGTGCGGCTGGGATGGTGATGCATCCGACAGGTTTCTTAAAAGGATTGCGTGAATTAGCAGATCGCTTTGGAACGTTGTTGATCGTCGATGAAATTGCCACCGGCTTTGGACGAACGGGCAAACTATGGGCCTGTGAACAAGAAAACGTTCAGCCCGACTTATTGTGTGCAGGTAAAGGCTTATCGGGTGGCTATCTTCCGATTTCCGCTACACTGACATCCAACAAAATCTGGCAAGCGTTCCTGGGGCCATACGAACAATCGCGATCATTCTTTCATGGCCATACGTTTGGCGGCAATCCACTTGCGGCAGCAGCCGCACTTGCAAACCTAGAACTTTTTGAAACGACACCAGTACTCGAGCAAGTTTCCGCCAAAGCCAAATTGATGGCACAGTGGCTTGAACCATTGCGTGAGCATCCGCATGTGGGCAACGTTCGTCAACGTGGCTTAATCGCAGCCATAGAAATGGTAGCCGATAAAA
>JBILTA010000498.1:0-4575 GCA_044371785.1 Pirellulaceae bacterium
CTCGACCGGGACGGAGCGAGTTACTGTTGGCACGACCGGGACGGAGCGAGTTACTGTTGGCACGGCCGGGACGGATCGTGCTACTATTGGCACGGCCGGGACGGACCGTGCTACTAATGCGAGGAGAGGATCATTTGCTTTTGAGGCAGTGTAGTCGCTCATCTGAGCGGAGATAGAGTTCCCCGGAGTCTACAGCGGGCGTCGCATTAAACATACTGGTATCATCTTTGAAAAGATTATGGCCAACGACTTCTAGTGTCGGATTCAAAGTCGTCACGATCAGGCCATCGTGTCGCGTTTGAAAATAGAGATGCTCGCCCGCTGCAATTGGTGATGCATACACTGGGCGATCTCGAGATTCAATCTGACTGACTCGAGAGCGATGAATGAGCTCACCATTTTTGCTATTTATACAATAGTAGGTGCCTCTGTCATCAATCCAGTAAAGCTTGTCATCGCGATAAATCGGAGTGGCCACATAGGATGAATTGCGGCCTGTCCAAACAACATGCGTTTTTGTCACATCACCTTCACCGCCAACACGAATCGCCATCGAACCGGAAGATCGATATCCACCAAAGACATACACGATGTTGTCGTTGAGGATAACACTTGGTGACAAGTTGCCTGTAAGCGATGTCGTCACGTACCAAACGAGCTTGCCGTTGTTGGGATTAAGTCCCCACACTTCTCCTGGAACCGCAATAATGAGATCATCGCGTTGATCATTAATCTTCGCGACAATCGGCGTGCCATACGCGAGCTCTAATCCCTCCGCCTTCGCGCGCCAGCGTTCTTTACCATTGTTTTTATCTAATGCGATGACAGAACGACTCTCTTCAGCCGCATTCACGATAACCATGTCTTTGTAAAGCAGTAGACTTGACGCGGTACCCCAAGCGCGATTCCCCGATTCTTTACCGACATCGGTTTGCCAAAGTTTTTTACCTTGCATATCGTAGGCCAGCACACCTGACTTTCCGAAGAAGACAAAAATGGACTCGCCATCGGTCACGGGAGTGTTGGTTGCATAGCCATGCTCGGGAACACCCATTCCCTGATAGAGATCATCTGGATTCGCCGCCTCAACACTTTCTGTCCAAACCATGTTGCCGGTAGAACGCTCGATGCAAGATAGGTGACGTCTCAATTGACTTAATGAACCGGATTCGTCTGCGGCACCATAGCCGGAATACGACGTGACGATGACCCATTTATCGGTGAGGATAGGACTCGACGAGCCGGCACCAGGTAACTTCGTGGACCAATGGAGATTTTCGCTGTTACTCCACTTCGTCGGGATATCGGTTGCTTGATAGAGTCCCGTACCATTGGGACCTCGAAAGCGACTCCAGCGATTCTTTTCGCTTTCACCACTTATAGCAAGCGACGTGGTTTCGTCTTTTACGGGTGTAGCTTCCGGCGCATGAGAAGCTGGGTCGGCAACATTCTCCATGGCCGGGCGTGCGACACCTGTCCACCCAACGGTTCCCCACGCGGCCCAAATCCCCAGTCCAGCGCCAACCGAGATGATCGCCAACACCCCCCAAAAAACAATCGCAATTCGACCCGATCTTGCGGACTTTTGATGACTCATAGTCAATGTTTCCTAGATTCGATGTGTCATACAGGAGCAAATCCCGCAAAGTGAATAGAAAAGTAGCACATGAACCTTAAGTTACGATGAAGCAGACGTGCTCTGCGTTGCATGGGAGGAACGTCGAATGCTTAGTCTGCCAACCTAGTTGCTGCGCTAGCTTTAGAGGAATTTTGCTTAATCCCGCATATGCGTATCGCGTTGGTCCTTACTGACGGAACGACCGGGAACAGATCGTGGTGGTATTGGCACGACCGAGGACGGATCGTGTTACTGCTGCACGACCGGGGACGGATCTGTTACTGCTGTACGACCGGGGACGGATCTGTTACTGCTGCACGACCGGGGACGGATCGTGCTACTATTGGGACGGTCGTGCTACTATTGGGACGGATCGTGCTACGAGAAAGTGGTCTCGGCGAAGGTGCCACAATCGGCTACACTTCCTACCATGACACAGCACTCTCCACCCCCCAAAGACCATTTGATTTTGTTCCATTTCACCGGTGAAGACCGTCCTGGCTTGACGTCCTCACTCACGGCTCTGCTCGCCGATTACGGCTGCTTGATCATCGATGTCAATCAGGCCGTTATTCACCAGCTACTGCTGTTGGGATTATTGGTACGAGTTCCCGGAAACCAGGATCGGGATCAAGTGATCCAGCAATTACAAAAATTGGGGCAAGATGTTGGACTTAAAGGGAAGTATCAAGCGATCTCCGACGAAGATTACGATGATTGGGTGGCATGTCAGGGAAAGTCACGATTTATCCTGACGCTTCTATCGCGAGCCATCACCGCCGAACAGTTTCATGCCGTCAGCCATATGCTAGCGGAGCAGGGCTTAAACATCGATGTGATCACACGTTTGTCAGGCCGTCCACCTCGAGCAGAAACCAACAAGTTAACACGAGCCTGTGTCGAGTTCTCTTTACGTGGTGAGCCGCGTGATCCAAATCAATTAAAGGCAAGCCTTTTGGAACTGTCGAGTCAGCTAGATTTAGACTTAGCTTGGCAGCGAGATGATGCTTATCGGCGCATCCGGCGCGTTGTAGCTTTCGATATGGACTCAACACTGTTGCAAGCTGAAGTAATCGATGAGCTTGCTAAAGAAGCGGGAGCGGGAGAAGAGGTGAGCGCCATAACGGAAGCCGCGATGCGGGGTGAAATCGATTTTGATGAATCGCTCCGCCGTCGAGTCTCTAAGTTGCGAGGCCTGTCTGCCGATGTATTGCCGAAGATAGCCGCTCGCTTGGAACTTACCGAAGGAGCAGAGTTTTTACTATCAACTCTACGCCGGTTTGGGTATCGAACTGCGATCATTTCGGGTGGCTTCACTTACTTTGGAAATTTCCTTCAAGAGAAGCTGGCGATCGATCATGTCTATGCAAATGAACTAGAGATCGTAGATGGCAAATTGACAGGGCGTGTTTTGGGAACGATTGTCAATGCGGAACGCAAAGCCAAACTGCTGGAGCAATTGGCTGCGGACGAAGGCGTTGATCGCAAACAAGTGATTGCCGTCGGGGATGGTGCCAACGATTTGCCGATGTTAGCGCGGGCTGGTTTAGGAATTGCGTTCCATGCCAAGCCCTTGGTTCGGCAAACAGCCGAACATCGAGTCTCGACGATGGGACTCGACGCAATACTTTATTTGCTTGGTATGCGCGACCGCGATTTGGCTTAGGATTCAGCAGATCGCGCTTGTTTGGCTCCTCACCATGGAGTTAGAAAAACTAGGGAACCACAGCCAGCAATGGGAGGCGTTCCTGTGTAGAGACAACCACCCCTCCCGGTTTCTCTATCGTAATGGCAAACGCCGCTGGCTTCGTGACATGTAATTTCGCTTGAATCGGAACAATGACTTCGCCACTTTCCGCGATATCGAATACACCACCATCCACCGGCTCATCATCTCGTAACGGATCAATAATCCATAACTGATACTGCTCCTGCAGTGGATCGTTGATGGGCATTCCGATTAAACGCATAAATCCCATTTGATAACTGCTACTCCACACAACATCGCCCGAAACCGGCTGCTGCAAGGGAGTTTTTCCCTCTTTCCAGTTCACTTGCACGAGATCTTTGGCTGAAGCAAAAAGCTCCGCCCTGGAAAGCCCTACTTTGCCGAGGGATTTTTGCTGCGATGCTTGCCACCACCAACTTCCAACAGCAATGGTAGTTGCAGCCGCACTGGTTAACCATGCCAGCACTTCTCGACGCTTCAAGGTATTGCCCAATTGGGTCGTTGACACCTGAAGTGAAGAAGGTGGGGTTACTGCTGCTGTACTTTCGTTAGTCGCTGCGCTGTTTGACGATTGCCCTGTGAAGAAAGCATCCGCCTCGCGTAGGATGCTTGCCCTAAGCATTGTTGGCATCTCTCGTTCTCTAGCTTGATCCATTGCCAAATCCAATGCGATTACGGTGCGTTCAAACTCTTCTAGCGATTCCTTTTCAGCTGTTGTCAACGAATTCTCTAACTCAAAATCTTCATCTCGGTCAAGGTCTCGGAGCGTTTTCCCTGCCAATCGCTGCTCGCGCTCATCATCGCGGAAAGTATCGTTACTCATTGAACTTCCTCCAATCGCAAGGCGTTGGAATTGCGTCCCATACAATCTCGCAATTGCATAAGGCCTCGACGAGCATAGGACTTTACGGAGCCTAGCGGTATCGTTAATTCCTCTGCAATCTTGGTGTAGGAAAGGTTATCGTGAATAGAACGCCGCAGAACGACTTGTGTTTGTCGGGTTAGTTTCTCGAAACAATGTGCCGCTTTTTGGGCTTCGTCATTCAATTCACTCAAATCCCTCACCAAAGGTGCAGCGACGTCAATTTCGCCGATATCGATACTGTTTACTTCGCGGCGAAGATAAGCTCGCCAACGATCCACTAATCGACGACGCGTTAACATAGCCACAAAAGTCAATTCGCTTCCTTTAGTTGCGTCAAACCTCGCCGCAGCTTGCCAAAGTTCA
>JBILTA010000497.1:0-4575 GCA_044371785.1 Pirellulaceae bacterium
AGGCTTCAGGCTTCAGGCTTCAGGCTTCAGGCTTCAGGCTTCAGGCTTCAGACTGAATCACTGAATCACTGAATCACTGAATCACTGAATCACTGAATCACTGAATCACTGAATCACTGAATCACTGAATCACTGAATCACTGAATCACTGAACCACTGAACCACTGAATCACAACTCATAACACATCAACTTATTCTGCTCACGCAAGTACAACTTACCATTAGCGATGACAGGGTAAGCCCACGATTCGCGTTCTTGGTATTCGGGCTTGAAGCTGAACTTGAGTTTGTAGGCGTTCGGATTGGCTTCGATCAAAGCGACTGTGCCATCTTGGAAGCGGTACAGTACATGACCATCGGCGTAGAGGACGCTGGACTCACCTTGGCCGGCCCCGCGAATGGGGCCCCAAGCTTTTTCGCCCGTCTTCATGTTGATGCAGATGGGCATGCCTTGACCATCACCATGTCCGCAGTAAATAAAACCGTCGACCAAAACAGAACCACCCTGCTTGTTCTGAATGCTCTTTGCATCCTTGAAGTAGACTTCGCTCATCTTCACTTCATCGCGACCTGACTTCTTCAGTTCCAACAGAGCGGTGCCAACACCGTAAGCAGTCGAGCAGAAGATAAAGTCGCCGTCAGCGATTGGGGTTGGAATATTGGCAACAGCGTTGGCAACGCCGTTGTATCGCCAGAGGAACTTGCCATCCTTAGCACGAATCCCTACGACACCTTGCCCCACCAACTGCACATATTGTTTCACGCCACCGCCGTTGGAAACGATGATGGAAGAATAAGCAGCACCGTTTTGCAGGCCGCGTCCTTGGCGGTCTTTTTCATCTGCTGCTGCGGGTACTTGGCTGCGCCATACTTCTTCGCCCGTCTTTTTGTCGAGCGCAACGATCATGGCCTCATCGCCACCCGGTGTGCACAGAACCCAATCGCCATCAACAAGCGGCGATTCACTGAAACCCCAACCGGACATCATGCGTCCTTTCCAATCGGAGAAGGGACGTTGCCAAACAATACTGCCGGTTTCCGTATCCAAACATACGATTTGTCCGTTGGATGCAACGGCGTACAAACGATCGCCATCGACAGTAGGAGTGCAACGCGAACCTTCGTAGCCATGTTTTGGCACATCGCTGGTCAAGGGTGTTACCCACAATCGAGTGCCGCTGGTGGTATCGATCGCCACAACCGCTTGACCACCATCTTGATTGCCCGTGCTGTAGGCTCGATTGCCCACAACCGAAACGCTGGCATAACCTTCGCCTAAGCCTTCACAAATCCAATCGAGCTTCGGCCCATCACCCTTCATATTTTTCCAGACACCACGTTCTTCCGAAATCGCGTTTCGATTTGGCCCACGAAACTGTGGCCAATCTTCGCCGCGTACGGCAGTGCCGGCAACACCACAGGCTACCGACATGGCGATAACACTCAACTTGACCGCTCTGTTTCGAAACATCGACATTCCTAGGACTCCTAACGAACTTGGTGGGATTCTTAACGAGGTTGTGTAATCAATCAGCAGTTTCAATGGTCAGCAATTCATCCATAATGTTGTTCTAGCGATGTCTTGCTCGCTTGGCCCGCGATCTCTTGGACATAACGTGGCACCGCATAGCCGGGCAAACGTTGCCGCAATTGGTCGATCAATGCGAGCCCCTCAGCCATCGGTACTTCAAAATGAGCAGCACCGGCAACTCGATCCAACTGATGTAGATAGTAAGGAATCACTTGCTCATTCACCAGTCGTTGACAGAGTTCTTCCAAAGACTGCACGGAATCGTTAACACCCCGAAGCAGTACGGCTTGATTCAATATCACCGCACCGGTTTGACGCAGCTTGCGAATGGCTTGGCAGGTAGGGCCATCGAGTTCTTGGGCATGATTGACGTGTAATACGAACCAAACCCCCAAGCGAGTCGAACGGAGAAGCTCGCATAAACTGTCGGTCACACGTTGTGGAATCACGGTGGGCATGCGACTGTGGATGCGCAAACGCTGAATATGTGGAATCTCTTCCAATCGCTCAATGAGTTCTGCCAAGCGGGAGTCTACGAGCGTCAAGGGATCACCGCCGCTAAGTAGTACTTCTTGGATCGAAGTATCTGCCCGCAAGGTATCAAAGCTTTCTTTCCAGGCTTCCAACGATTTTGGAGTTTCGTGATAGGGAAAATGTCGCCGAAAACAATAGCGGCAATGAATGGCACAAGCCCCTGTGGTCACCAACAAAGCTCGACCATGATATTTGTGCAGCAGACCTGGATGGCTTTGCGAAGCGAGATCACCGACGGGGTCTTTTCCAAACCCCGGCACAGCCAACAATTCTGCCGAGGTGATCAAGACTTGGCGGAGCAGGGGATCATGTGGATCGTTGGGGCGAATACGACGCGCCCATTCGCGTGGCACAAACAAAGGAAAATCGGCTGGCGCCTCTTCGTCACCCGCCACATCAACTGACTTTTTGTTCAGACCAATTGCAACCAAGAGCTCCGAAAGCTGGCGGTAAGCCAATTTCATTGCTACGGGCCAACTGGTTTCACCCTCCAAATGGCCTTCGACACAATCGCTTTCTCTGGTTACAATCTGGCTCATTAAGTCGGTCGCCAATTTCATGACAGATATCTTATTGTTGCTTTATCAGAGTATAGCGAGAGAGTGCCGTGGCCACGTACAAGACCAGTGATTTCCGCAAAGGATTAAAAGTTCAGATCGATGGCGAGCCTTATTTGATGATCGAAATGAACTTTGTGAAGCCCGGCAAAGGCAACGCGATGTACAAATGCAAACTTCGCAGTTTGACCCGCGAAACGGTTTTGGAACGCACCTACAAAGGTGGTGACGAGCTCGAATCGGCCGATGTTGAAGAAATTGACGTGAAATATCTATATCGTCAGGGCGACGATTACGTATTTATGGACAACACAACATTTGAACAATATGAAATTCCATCCACTAAAGTGGAAGATGCGTGGAAATACCTCAAAGACGACATGCTTTGCAGCGTTCTGTTGTTCAATGGCATCCCCATCGCCATGTCACCACCTAACCATGTCGAACTCAAGGTGACCGAATGCGAACCTGGTGCGAAAGGTGATACCGCTACCAACGTAACCAAGCCAGCTAAAGTGGAAACCGGTGCTGAGTTCATCGTGCCTGGCTTCATCAAAGAAGGTAACGTCATCAAGATTGATACTCGAACTGGCGAGTACGTCGAACGCGTTAGCAACTAAGTGAGCACTGCCTTGAACTTGGCAGTTCTCAAGCCCATAAGGGCGCAATCTGAAAAAGGAGCCTCGCCACTTGGCGAGGCTCTATTCTATTTCATAGTCATCAATGCTTTGGCGTTGATTTTTCTGGCTATTTTGCCGCTTGCCGGCCCTTTGAATTCGAATTGAGGCAGCGACCATGCGTTGGTTCAACTGGCTCACCAAATGGACCGATCGTTGGCGCAATTGGACCGGCGATCATGAGATGGAACTTGCCATTCGTCGACACCTCAGCGATCGCGGTTATCGCGGTGCGGCGGCCGAATTGAGGTCGGTCAAACTCATTGCCATCGAACGCCCCGGCTGGGTTCAAATTTATCGGTTCGAAGCGGTTGCTATAAGACAACCTTCCGATTCGGAAATCGAAACATCCACCTCTCCAACGACCACCAGTATTCTCCTCTATGGGTTGGTTCGCGACGATGGTCGCGCTCATAGCGAAGTCGAGACATTTGCTCATCCCGGTCGCCGCATTGAACGCTTCCATCAATGGTCGGAAGGGATGATTACCTTAAGAGGGGCATTTGCCAGGAACTAGGGGAGGGGGAAAGGTCGATCGGAAGAATAAGTAGTGATGTGCGGACAGGGAAGAGCGGGAATGAAGAATGGGAATATTGTGAGTAGCCCCACTGCATTGAATCTTGCTGGGCGACAAGCTAGGCTGGAAGGGTGAAACTTTTCCCACCCGATAACGTTAGGCCTCCTCCCATGATCGCTCGTCCAGCGTTGGCTCATTTCCGCAAAGCCCTTCCTCTTGCCGCCGCTTTCGGTCTATGTTGTTTCGCAACGGCGTTTGCTGATGATACCAAGACGACAACACCATCTTCGAAAGTAAATTACACGCAACAGATCGAACCGATCTTTAGACAACATTGCCAAGGTTGTCATCAGCCAGCCAAGCCGGAAGGGGGTTTGATTATGACCAACCCCAACATCATGCTCGACAAAGGTGGTGACAGCGGCATGTCGATTGTTCGCGGCAAAGCGGACGAAAGCCATCTTATCGCAGAGATTACTCCTCGCGATGGCAAAGCCGAAATGCCTAAAGGCGCACCACCACTTTCCGATGCAGACATTGATCTTATACGACGTTGGATAAACGAAGGTGCTTCCACAGAAGACTGGAAAGAATCAGGCGTTGAATACTCCACCGAACAACCGCCTACTTACCAAAGCTCGCCAGCCATTACGGCTGTTGCTTATTCGCCGGATGGAAAATGGCTTGCCGTCTCGGGCTTTCATGAAGTGGTGTTAATCGACACATCGAATTATACGCTCGCACGTCGCTTCATTGGTC
>JBILTA010000054.1:0-14380 GCA_044371785.1 Pirellulaceae bacterium
GCATTGGGTCCGAGAAAGTCAGCCAATACTCAACACCTCGCTGCATCTCATCTGCCGTTAACAAACATTCGTCGAGCTGTTGTCTCATGTCTTCTTCTGGCATATCCACACCGATGAAGACGAGTTCTTGCCGGCAATCACCGACCTGCGGATCCCAAATTTTTTCGAGCCTGGATCGAAAGTCGTCGTCGTCAGGATACAGTTCGGGTGAAACGGCAGCCCACCAATAGTTGCCACCTTGGATTCGGGCGATGGGACCTGCTTGCCCCCATACTCCCATTCGATCCAGACGCGTGGCGAGCCAGAAAAGTCCTTTGGCTCTCAACAATCCAGGCCAGTCGCCATGAAGCGCATTCCAAAATCGCTCCGGGTGAAATGGGCGACGAGCGCGATAGACAAAGGAACTTACGCCATATTCATCCGCTTCACTTACCACTTCCTCGCGGAGCTTTACTCGCCAGCCGGGACTTTGTAGCGCGCGTTCCAAATCGAAGCGGCCTGTTTTTAGAATCTTTTTGGGCTCCACTTTACCAAACGACGAATGTAGAACCAACGCATAAGGGTTGAGGGCACGCACTGTACCTTCTACCTGCTTTAATTGAGGCTCATCTACCATATCGGTTTTATTGACAATGATCACGTCAGCAAATTCAACTTGCTGCATCATTAGCTCGGCGATCATGCGTCGATCATTTTCATTGGTCGCCATACCGCGTTTTTCGAGAGAATCGGTGGAGACAATTTCTTGGAAGAAGTTGGGGGCATCGACAACCGTGACGAGCGTATCAAGTTCAGCCAAGTCGCCCAGCGAGGTACCATCATTGATCCCAAACGTGAAGGTTTCTGCGACAGGCATCGGCTCGGAGATTCCAGTTGATTCGATCAGCAGATAATCGAATCGGTTTTGTTTGGCAAGGTTGGCAATTTCCAGGAGGAGATCTTCGCGAAGGGTGCAGCAGATGCAACCGTTTGTCATTTCGATCAGTTTTTCATCGGTTCGACTGAGAGAGGTGTTTTGCTGAATAAGATTGGCGTCGATATTGACTTCACTCATGTCGTTAACGATGACAGCGACTCGCAGTCCTTGCCGATTGTTGAGGACATGATTGAGCAGGGTCGTTTTGCCGGCACCGAGAAAGCCAGAGAGAACCGTAACAGGAAGTTTCGTAGACACAGCGGCCTCGCATTATTTTATGCACAACAATTGCATGTATGTAAATACGGTACCACAAATCGGTTGGTCAAGCATCCCCTTCATGCGGAGCCTGAATAGATTCAAGCTCTTTGACCATTGCTTTCAACTGGATTGCATCTGGATGATAGCCGTAACCAAGTACAATTTGGTCAACTTCGATTCGATGCCCCTTTTCCACCAACCTCAAAATCAAAGCATCTATTTCCGGTTAATAAACCTCAATCCCGTTGAACTCGATGTCATGAACAGGATGATCTGATCGCCTGGTCGACCGTTTGGCATTGCATTTCCCTTGTTAAAAAGTAATGGCAATTAGTACCCCGACCTACTTCGAATTTGTTCACAGGTTTTGCTCTCATCATACTCTACAAGTTGCTTGAGGGCCTTTCGGTGTAATTGTGCCTGTTCCCCCAGTCTCCCTAGCCTCCGCTGCGCTCCAGGTACGGCTTAAACGACGAATCGTCCGCTCATGTGCAACATCGGTTACCGATTGGCTTGACTAAATTCGGTCGGTGAAAAACCCGTCGCCGAACGAAACGCTCGAGTAAAAGCACTCTGATCATAATAGCCACAAGCCTGAGCCACCTCCGCTACAGACAACTTCGACTCAAGCAACAGACGTGAACCTGCTGCAATCCTAGTCTTGGTAATCAATTGCCCAGGCGTTAACCCAAACAAACGTTTTACCAATCGCGTCAACCTTTGGGTGCTTAAACCCGACTTCGTGGCTAACCAAGCTGGCGTCACTTCGTTCGATAGCGTCTGCTCAAATTCGGCCAGGGCATCGGCAAATTTACCTGGAACTTCCGCTGCATCGAGGGGTAAACGCAAGTCGCGAGAGTAACCAACCAGCCCCACCACCTTATCAGTCGCATCTCGAATCGGCACCTTGGTCGTCAAACACCACACGGGTCGATAGGGACGAGCCCAATGCAACTCTAAATGCTCTACCAACGGTCTTCCCGTTCGCAAAACACGTTGATCTTGTTCGACCGCTTGCCGCCCCAACTCACCCGGACAAATATCGTTCGTGCGTTTGCCAATCACATCCCGCTTTGATCGCAAACCATGCCGTTCCATCAACGATTGATTGACCGAAATATAAAACCCCTCTTTGTCCTTCACAAAAAAAGCAATGTCAGGGGAATGATCAAACAGAGATTCCAATAAAGCGATATCGAGCGTGGTTAGTCGCTTTGGAATGATCATAGAAACAATATGCGCAGAAGACTGTTTTTGCGATACTTCGTCACAAGTCTAGTATCCTTTGGGATAACTACAATGTAGATTGGTTTCCATATATTTCCAAGCCATTTCCCACTCATTCTCCGATCGCACGCTACGACACAACTTGAATCCTATGCTCAGCTTTCGCATCCTGCTCGCCGGTATGTTTATACTCGTCTGCGAGAGGTCATTCGTACATGCCACACCCGCCGATGCCCCCAATCCACAGAATTGGTCATCTGAAGACATCGAGGGATGGAGAGTCTACATCAGTAAAAGTTTTGATAAAGCGACTGAGCCTTCCGTCGAGCAAGCTCGCAAATTGCTACAAGCTCAACTTAGGGAAGTGAAAGCAGTAGTACCTGCTAGTGCACTCGATAAACTTCAAAAAGTCTCTTTATACTTTTCCCCTGAATATCCGGGTATTCCTCCTCGGGCCGAATACCATCCTGGAAGTGGTTGGCTAAGGGATAACGGACGCGATCCTGTGATGGCGAAAGGAATCGAATTTACCAACATCACCATCTTCGAAGCTGAAACTCGTCGCATGCCCAATTTTGCTCTGCATGAACTCGCACATGCATTTCACGATCAAGTCCATGGCTTCGATAATCCGCGAATTGAGGCGGCCTATCAACGCGCCAAAGCCGGTGGCAAATATGACCGCGTCCAACGCCAAGACTCAGAAGGAAACTTGACCTGGGATAAAGCTTATGCCATTACCAATTCCTCCGAGTACTTCGCAGAAACTTCAGAAGCATTCTTCAGTCGCAACGATTTCTTCCCATTCAATCGTGAAGAACTGAAAACTCATGACCCACAAATGAATCAATTGCTAGAGAAACTTTGGAACTTAGACGTACCATGAAGATTAAACGCATCTCTGCCTATCGAGTCGAACTACCACTCCATGAAGTCACATACAAATGGAGCGGTGGAAAATCGGTAACCGTATTTGACAGTACGATTGTTCGTGTTGACACCGATACAGGTCTATCGGGCTTCGGTGAAGTCTGTCCTCTTGGCCCATTTTATTTGCCCGCTTACGCCGAAGGTGTTCGTTGCGGCCTGAAAGAACTTGGCCCGCACATCCTGGGCGACGACCCTCGCGAACTCCTCAAACTTAATTACAAGATGGATCGGGCCCTAAAGGGTCATCCTTATGTAAAAAGCGGAATCGATATCGCATGCTGGGACATTCTTGGCCAAGCCGCCAACATGCCAATATGCGAGCTTTTAGGTGGCCGGTACGGCGAAACAGTCCACCTTTACCGTGCCATATCGCAAGAATCACCGGACGAGATGGCTGCGAAAGTGGCCATCTATCGTGCCGAAGGCTATCGTCGCTTCCAATTAAAAGTCGGCGGTGATCCCGATACCGATATCGCTCGTATTCGCGCCGTAGCTGCACAACTTCAACATGGTGATCGACTTGTTGCCGATGCAAACACCGGCTGGGTTCAACATGAAGCGGTCCGTATCGCCAAAGCAGTTCAAGATATCGACGTCTATATCGAACAGCCCTGCCTCACTTACGAGGAATGCTTGGCCGTTCGTCGCCAAACGCCTCATCCGTTTGTCCTTGATGAAAACATCGATAGCTTCGACGTTTTACTGCGTGCCAAAAACGACCTTGCCATGGATGTAGTCAACCTGAAGATCAGCAAACTTGGCGGCCTGACCCGTATTAAACAAGCACGCGACCTGTGCGTTTCAATGGGTATTGCGATGACTCTAGAAGATAGCTGGGGAGGCGATATCGCTACCGCTGCAATCGCTCACCTAGCACATTCAACGCCGACAGAATTCCTCTTCACAACCACCGACTTCAATAGTTATGTCACTGTGAGTACTGCCAAAGGCGCGCCACAACGCCAAGATGGTCGCATGGCAGCCTCCAAATCACCCGGACTTGGAATCGAACCCAAGATGGATGTTCTGGGCAAACCCGTGGTTGTCGTTGAATAACATCGAAAACGAATCTAGCTTGAGTTTCGCCAAGACAGACTCAAAATTTATGGCAGTGATTCCCTTTCAACGGCTGTACCGTTGTCAATAATGGGAATTTCACTGCCATCGTCTTTTACCAGTACAGCCCAGTGGATATCAGGATTGGTGTTTTCGGGATCGTCATTTGCGACCTCAATCAAAATAGTCCCACTATTCCGACTCCCCTTTATGCGATAGGCACCAATACTCTTTTCCCGTTTTTGAGACTCTTCCCCTGACCTTAACAAGTCCCACTCAATCGATTCAATAACGCCCAAAACCTCCACTGCTGCAGGTTCGCCTTCCAACTTCTGTCGAGCAACATTCGCCATCACGATGGTCAGATTTTGTGCAGCGGTAGACGAAACCTGCACGGCCGTGCGAACTCCCCAAGCCATAACCAATAGAAGCACCAACACGGCGATGGTTGGCAAACCAACTAAAACGCCAGCAATCCCAGCTCCCTTTGAACCTCGACAAAAGAGCGAAATCAGCGAAATTGGCACCCCAAGAACGGCCGTGACGCCACATGTGAGCCAACCCAGAGCACTCAACACCAAGCCGACAACCGCAATCGGCGGAGTGCGAGTTTCCACGGTGATCGTCACATCGGCATAGGGAAGAAGTTCAACGCGGTTCATGTACCAACCCAAGCTCCAGCTCGGTTTGTGGACGGTCACTCGATGTCAAAACGGACTCCTCGATTAGGCTCGATCATGCCTACGATACATGATCGAGCCATCGCTCATAACACAACTCGCTTATGGGATCGCAGGTTCAGCTGGCGTCTCTCCCCCAACCTCAGCCCCCATATCAATGCTCATCTCATCGCCGAACAGTTCGACCTTGGTACCGTCGGGCTTTACCAACACTCCGGATACAATGTCGCTTGCTTGACCTTGCTGGCCGCGTGCTTCGCAAACGATCTCACCGCTTGCGTTGGATGCCTTCACATCAAACACGATGAAAGCCTGCTCACTTTTGCCACCAGCATTGTTTTTCTCGTTGTACTGTCCGGTCTTCATCAAGTTAATGCTCAAGCTCTCGATAGTTCCAAGCTCGGCTGCAGCCACGGGACTTTCATCCAAGCGACGACGCAACTCCTGAGAAGCGATTTCGTTCAGTTTGCTGGCCCCGAACCAGGCCAAACCGCCTACGCTACCGCAACACACCAACCCTAATACGCCCAAAATCGCAAGTATGATCAGTATCGTTTTGGAACCACCAGACTTCTTACTCGGTGCCCCTGACATCCCATCTTGTGGATTAAAACTCGCCATTTCCATTCCCCTTTTTTTGATTCCGATCAACAGCATTCCGTCTCATTCAAGGCTTAAGTCGTTTTACGACTCCTGCAATTCCTCGAATCCATATCATTGTTATATGCGATAACCTTTCCCGAAAGAATGCCGTCCACCCTCCGAATTTCCGCATTCCGTACGCCATCATCCGCATAATCGTTCTGTTTAATTCGGATTTTC
The DNA here is from genome assembly GCA_044371785.1 of Pirellulaceae bacterium. Classification (GTDB taxonomy): domain Bacteria; phylum Planctomycetota; class Planctomycetia; order Pirellulales; family Pirellulaceae; genus JAFLCP01. The sequence continues at coordinate 5,893 of JBILTA010000054.1, forward strand.
CAGAAACTAAAGACTCTTTTGAAACTGCATCAAGAAGCGAAACTCACACATCGATTTTGAATCGGTGGAGTATTGCAGATGTGAGGAGCACGCCCATGTTCAATCCATTTTCATCGACGAAAAAAATGCTCGGCACCGGAGCGGTCGTATTTGCTGGATGGTGGACATTCATGGCTCCTTTGCCTACCAACACGACCACCGAGAATACCGCAGCGGAGGGTGAACCGACCACTCCGGAAGGGAACTTTGACCATAAAAACGAATTGCTTCAACACGCCAATGGCTTTCGTCGCTGGGCTCGTGAAACGTTCGCCCACTACACCGGAAGCCACCCTAGCGAAGTAGACGGCGACACAAACGCCTTCAAGCCAGCACTGCGAATTGGCACCATTCACATCGATGAACTTAACCAAACCAAATTCCGCAAAGAAAAGGTCCTGCACTTGCTTCGCGAATTCGGTCGGCAATGCGACCTAATCGCCCTTCAAGGATTGCAACCCAACCAACAAGAAGTACTCATCGAATGGGTTGCGGAATTAGCTCAACAAAACTTGCAGTACGACTATTTGATAGGCCCCATCGTCGGGCGTGGTGACCAGCAACGGCAATTCGCGTTCATCTACAACAAGCATAAACTTGAAACAGAACGCGCCCAAACTTACACACTGCAAGACCCTCAAGACCTGCTGATGTTCGATCCACTTGTTGCTTGGTTCCGCATCCGTGGTATCGATCCATCCAAAGCCTTCACCTTCACCCTGGTGAATATGGAACTCACTGATCCCACCTTTGCACAAGAGCAAAACCTACTTGAGGAGATCGTTCAAAGTATCCGCAACGATGGTCGCAGAGAAGATGATGTTATTTTGGCCGGTACATTCGAATGCGCTGCCGACCAAATCAGATTGTGCCAAGATGGCTGGTTCGGCGTATTGGGCAACGCACCTACCGATCCAAGCTTCCAGAAACGCCGGGACAATATCCTGCTCAATACCCGCGCCACGGAAGAGTTCTTGGGCAAGGGTGAGGTTTTCGATTTTCTTCGCGCATACAACCTAACCGTACAAGATGCTCTCCAGATAAGCCAACACCTTCCAGCATGGGGTGAATTCTCCGCACTGGAAGGTGGCTTTCAATAAACACAATCACGGCTGTGAGCGAATAGCGACAAACTTCTTACTTTTGCACGCTGAACTTGTGAACGGTCGTTTGCTGGAACTTCTCCCCAGGTCGCAATACCGTCGTTGGGAACTTTGGCTGATTCGGCGAATCTGGATAATGCTGTGTTTCTAAGCAAAAACCGCCGTGCAAGGCAAAACCGCCATTCGATTCGCTACCGTTTAGGAAATTACCCGTATAGAACTGAACTCCAGGTTGTGTGGTCAAAATTTCCATCACTCGACCAGATTTTGGATCCACAACTTTCGCCGTTGGACGCAATTCACCAGCCTTGCCACGCACAACATAACAATGATCATACCCATTGGTTGCAGGCAACTGACTGATGCGGGCTCCAATTGTATTCTCCGCTCGGAAGTCCAAAGGAGTGCCTTCAACCTTCACCATTTCGCCAGTCGGGATCAAGGTGTCATCCACACCCAAATACTGATCGGCGTGCACAGTCAATTTGTGCGACAGAATATCACCAGAACCTGCCCCAGCTAGATTCCAATAAGCATGATTGGTCAAATTCAAAACCGTCGGCTTATCGGTTGTAGCAGACAACACAATCTTCAGTTCGCTTGTATCCGACCAGATATAATCGGCCGTCACACTTAACGCGCCAGGATAACCTTCCTGACCATCTGGGCTCGTTACTTCAAAACGCAACCCCTTCGCACCTGGCTCGGAAATTTCAGTCGTTTTCCAAACGAGCTTGTCAAAGCCCACTTCACCACCATGCAAATGATTCGGACCGTTGTTAATCGCTAGATCATAAGTCTTGCCATCTAAAGTAAACTTACCCTTGGCAATTCGGTTACAGAATCGGCCGACCGTTGCACCAAAGTATGGATGTCGCTGCAAATAACCATCCAGCGACTTGAAGTTCAAGTTCACGTTCGCCAACTTGCCATCACGATCAGGTACCATCAAGTTGACGATGATCGCGCCATAGTCGGTCATCTCCAAGACATGACCTTGAGCATTCGTGATCTTATAAAGATGAACCACTTGGCCATCTGCCGTCTTGCCGAATTCCTTCTTCTCTATCGCCACGTTTGTTTTCTTCCCATCCGTTTCTTGTGCCTGGACGCTGCCGGCCTGAACAACCAAACTCAACATAGCCAGCGCCGAGAAGCAACAACTTGCCACACGACGCAGCAACTGCAAAGGGGCGGTCCAATATTTCGCGAGTACAGATCCCGAATTGATACCATTCCAAACATGGAGTGAGGTCATAATGCAAGCAAACTCCGTCATACGACGTGCGGTAGGAGAACTGGGAGAGAATTGATCCAACGCAATAAAATCACGTTATCTGCCAACGATAATGCGCCCCTCTCCTGTCGGCTAGTACTTTTTCCTTCGGTTTTCATGAAACAAACTCCCCTTTGCGGCAACTTTATAGACAACCATTGCCGTCCCTGGCTCGTACTGCTGGCACCACAAATCAGACTTTCAGAGCCAATTTGCCATAAAACGCAAATAAAATAGCCCCAAACTAGACTGCATATCGACCAAAATCGAATCCTGACTCCAAGAACCACCCAACCAGACAAACCCTTCCGGGTGATTATCCGTGACCATGGACCTAAACCCTAGCAAAACATTTTGCGCCGCAACAGCTCTGGCAAAACACCAGGGATGGCTTCGCACCGTTTTGCTAGCTCGGCTCCGCGACGCCGATATCGTCGACGAAGTCATGCAAGAAGTGGCCGTGGCAATTATCCACCAACAATCCAAACCTGAAGCTATCGAACACCCCGGACCTTGGCTCTACCGTGTCGCTCTGAAACAAATTTTGATGTATCGACGCAAGACGGGCCGACGTCGAAGACTCCTTAAAGCCCTCACTGAGCAACCAACGTCAACAGGCAACGCACCCCAACATTACGATCCATTGCAGTGGCTTCTCATGCGCGAGCGACAGCAATCCGTTCAATCATCGCTCGAGCAATTGGGAGATCGTGATCGTGAGATTCTATTACTTAAGTACAACGACGGGCTATCTTATGAACAAATCGCAGAACGCTTAGGCATCACACCAGCTTCCGTTCGCATGCGACTACATCGCGCTCGAATTCACCTAAAGAATCATTTAGCCGAAGGATCGGTTCCCGGCTCAACACGGACCTGTCTGGCCAGCCCGCCATAGTCTGTTTTTGGAAAACCGAAACGCAACCAATCACACAAATCATACGACATACCAATTGTAGGCATAGCAAGAAAAAAAACGTGAAACATGAATGAGAACGCATTAACCGAAAATGAATTAATGCAACTCGAAGCCTTGGTAGATGGTGAGTTGCCTGAACCACAATATGCAAACCTTTTGTCTCGCCTCGACCAAGCTACGGATGGATGGAAACTGTGCGCCCTCTCATTTCTTGAGCATCAAGCGATGGAACGAGAAGTTCGTACCTTTACCCGATCCAAGTTATCGGAATCGCTAACAGCAACTGTTGCTCCCGCATTCGATACGCAGCAAGAGTCTATGCAATCCACCGTGCTTTGGACGCGCACTGAACTACCTTTACGTCAACCTAGTATTGCGCATTCCAACACGGTTACAAAGAAGACAAGCAGGCCCACCTCGCAACCAATAGCAACAAAGCCGCCGGAACGCCGAGTAGTAAGCAGTCTGATGATGCTAGCTGCATCCATTGCGATTGCTTTCACCAGTGGATTCATGACAAGCGAATGGCGAGCGAATCGTGATACGGAATTAAATAAAAACATTTCGATGACACTCCCTGCCCAAATCGATTCGCTCGATTCCGCTCTCGACGATGTCGAGCAGGCTCTGGCCGATCAAATCGCTTACGAAGGACTCGATCCAAATCAGACCTATAACATCGACACACCAAGCAACAATGAAGCTTATGGCATGGAGCCCATATCGGGCTTGCCTGTCCATTACACCGACCCAATCGATAGTTCGTTGCTCGAATCGAAGGAAAGAAAAATTGTCCGCTTAAATTCCTTAGTGGATGCTGAAATGGAACGAGTTCAGAGTTTTGTCCCTTACACGCGTGACGATGGCCAAGAAGTTGTCGTTCCTGTTCAGAATTTGAAGTTTCGGCCAATTGCTGTTCACGGCTTTTAGGCCACTGGCTATAAGTGAATCGGTCTATAATTAACACGGAGAAAGAAATGAAGAAGTCCTCGATGGCACATTCTTGCCAGGTTCTGTTATCAAAACGTTTGTTCGCGACGATGTTATCTGGCGTTGTAGCTACCACATTTGCTCCTCCCACTTTCGCTCAAGAAGGGGAAGCTAAGGAAGCCGTCACCACGGAAAGCAAGGTAGAAGTTCAGGTAGAAGTCCCCGCTCCTCAGGAAGCGACTGCCACTGCAGAAGTTAAAGTCGTCGAAGGCCAACCTTTGAACGTCGCTAAGACGGTCGAAGGTTTTGAAGTCACAGCTGAAAAAGTTGCCTTCGAAGCCGCTAATCTCGGAAAATACTGGCTTGGTCTTGGCCTTAAGAAGGTGGAAGGCGACTTAGCAACCTACCTTGGTAGCGACATTGGCATGTTCATTTTCGAAATCTATCCTGATAGTCCTGCCGCGAAAGCTGAATGGAAAGCGGGTGACATTCTTCTCTCCTTTAATGGCAAAGAAGTAAGCGACTTTGAAACTTTGTTGAGCGAGATCAACTCAGTTGAGACCAAAGCCGCAAAATGTGTCTTGCTTCGTAAGGGTGACAAAGTCGAAGAAGAAATTGCCCCTGAAGCTCGGCCTGAAAACGTCCCACAAATTGCGCCCGAGGCCCAGGCCCAAATGACTTGGTCCTTCGAAGCACTTCCAAAAGAAATGGTTGCTGATGGAGATGGAAAGAAGATCATGGTCTTGCGAGCCGTGCCTGGCGAAGGCCTCAAGTTACTACAAGGCAACGACAACGTTTTCGTTGTTGAAGGTGGTGAGCTCAAACTGCCAGAAGGCGCCTTGAAAGCAATCCCGGAACTTGGCGGCGCCATGAAATCACTGAAGAACATTGAAGTCACTCAAATTGGCGAAGGCATGGCTGTCTTTGTTCCGAAAGATGGCGAGCACGATGGTAAAGCGGTCGTCGATGGCAAGAACATTTCCGTGACGGTCCTTCGCAAATCAGAAGAAGATCCAGGCAAATTCACAGTGACCATTGATGGCGAGAAATTTGAAGGCTCAATGGACAAGCTCAAGGAAGCTCCAGAGAAAGTTCAGAAGGCTCTTGAAAACGTAAAGATTGGTGTCAAAGCCGTTACACTTGAAAACGGTACCACAATGACCATTACGCCTAAGTTAATGGGCGATAAGTCTCAGAAGGAAATTGAGGTTTTCTTGAAACTGGCTGAAGAAGCGTCCAAGAAAGCTGAAGGCACTGTGACAGCCACGATCGTTGCGGATGGTAAAGGTGGGAAGCCAGTGGAAGTCCATAGAAACGTTCAAGTGATAGTGAAGGAAGCTGGTGAGAAGGCCAGTGAAGGCAAGAAAGGCGAAACCAAGACCGAATCGACCGTAACCACCAAGAGCCGAATCGTTATCGCATCCACCGATGAGAAAGGCGAAGTTAAAGTCGTTGAGTTGGATGGCGGCAATGTTGCCAGCGACCTTGGAGTCGATGGCTCTATAATGCTTCAAGGAAAATTACCTCCAGAAGTTCTCGCAAAGATCGAGGAAGCTAAGAAGCAAGCGGAAGCCACCGGCAAGAAAGCAACTTCGATTGCTATAGGCAAAGCCAAAGAAGGCGAAGGTAAGATGCAATTTCGCTTGCAAGCTGCCGGACACGAAAAGAGTGAAGCTTTGAAGAAAGAAATCGATGAACTTCGCGCCACCATCAATGAACTGAAGAAACAAATCGAAGAAATGAAGAAGTAAACTTCTTATCTCGATCCTGGATCCTCATCAGTGAGGCTCGACCGAAATCTAATTTTGGTCAAGCCTCTTTTCGTTTGCCATCTTTCCCTTCGATGTGGATCGCATTCTTCGGGGACTCCGATCGTTTGGACCTTTGCGACTACCATGCTTCCTCACCACACTCTCCGCTTCGCGACGAGCTTCAGTCGTTTTGCGGACAGCATACAATCGATCTTTGGCATACTGGTAGGCGGCCGCATGATCGACGATCGGCTGGGGATAATCCTTTCCGATACGGCACCCCACCATCAACTGAAGGGCAGGGGGCATCAAATGCGGCTCTGCCAAATATTTATCAGGTACCTCTTCCAACTCGGGCACCCATTTCCGAATAAATTGCCCCGTTGGATCATGATCCTTAACTTGCTTCGCAGGAGAATAGATACGTAGCGTGTTGATTCCGGTTGTACCCGATTGCATCTGAAATTGAGGATAATGTATGCCTGGTTCAAAATCGAGAAAATGTCGCGCCAAAAAAATCGCTGGCTCACGCCAATGCAACCAAAGATGGTTTGCCGCAAACGACACCAACATTGCCCGCATGCGAAAGTTAAGCCACCCTGTCGCTTTCACGGAACGCATACAAGCATCGATCATCGGATAGCCCGTTTGTCCAGCGCACCATGCCTGAAACCGTTCTTGACTCCAATCATTTTCCCTCAGCCCATCGAATGCGCGACTCAGATTCTGAAACTCAAGCTCGGGCTCGTCCTCAAGCTTCTGAATGAAATGGCAATGCCAATGCAATCGCGACTGATAGGAACTCAATGACTTAAGCCATGTTGAAACCTCTTCTTTATCACTCTGGGACGGGCGTGTCTCCCTTAGCGATTGCACCCTCGCGACAAGCCGGGCATAGACTTCCTTAATACTTATGCAACCCCAAGTAACGTAAGGACTGATGCGGCTACAGGAATGCCCTGCTGTTACAGGGCTACTCATTTCATGGCGATAGTTTAAGCCTCGCTGAAATAAGAAACCCTCCAGTACTTTCGCTGCCTCATCCTCACCTCCCATTTGTCGGACTTTAACTTGAGAGACCTCCATGGCGAGATCGGCGGCGGAGCGAACTCCTTCACTTTCAATCTCGGGAATATCTTCCAACTGCACGGGCGCATTGATCAACGGAGCCCGCATTCGCTTTTGCCATATCTCAGCCCAACCATCGCGACTATCTAGCCTTCTAACTACACCATTCTGTGGATACTCATGCCAAACTATCCCTTGATTTCGACACCAGCGTTTAACGGCTAAATCACGTTGATAGGTCGCCATACTCCCCGTCTCTTCATGGCTCCACATCATTCGTATGGACTGGTGAGCATGCAGTTTTTTCAGAACAGCTAAAGACTCTCCAGCTCGAAAAACGATACGGCCCCCCAAGGCCCTTAACTTGTGATCCAACTCGACGAGCGATTCGTTGACAAATTCAAGATGAGAAACGTCCGCTTCTGGTACGTTCCAGACGATGGGCTCGTAGACATACAACACGATAAATGGCCCATGTTTGGCCGCTTCGCTCAATGGAGCATGATCCTTGAGTCGAATATCTCGTTTAAGCCAAACTACATTCACCGATTTTTCCTTCAGGAAACTTTACAAGCGATTTGCCAATAGTCTGGCTCATCTGCCGCGTTCTTATGCCGGTGTTCGGCAACAACTTTGCCATCCTCTAACAGAAATGCACCTGGCATCTGAAAGCCATCACCCACGAGCTTTCCAAAGCCGTTTCCCGCCAAGATGGCCGATTGAAAACCTCGCAGCCAAACACGCCAGCCAAATAACTGGCGAAAGTGACCTCGCATCAATCCGAAGGCACGAAACAACGTGCACTCAGGATTGCTGATACGAATAACATCATCACCCAATTGATATCTTTTAAAAAAATCATCTGGATCGCCAGGTGGCCCAAGATGCACAACAGCCAGCAGAATATTCGCTTTATCAAGCTTTGGCTTAATTGCTTGGAGTTGTTTCAAAGCTTCTCGACAAAATGTGCACCCCGAATGTCGCACAAACACCAAAAGCACTTTGCGCTTCGCAAAAACTTCCGACAACACTCGACCTTTTTCATCACGCACATTTCGCAGAGCTTGCTCATCGGTCCAATTTTCTTGGATCCTTGATTCCACTTTCGGATCTGTTTGCTCGCGAAACACAAGGTAGAGAATCGAAGCGAAAGGCAGCCACCATATGAGATCGTTGGTTAGCAAAACGAATCCCCAACTCCAGGGCAGTTCAGCCCGCAATGCTGTGAAAACAAATCCTATCGGCCCAAATACTTTCCCTAGAAAGCCAACCAATACGATCGGCCAATGACGCACCGGATCTCTTGCGGCAATCCAATAGCCGATGCCATAAACGCCGACAATCATTCCGATACATTGCCACAGCGACGGATAATTGGGAACTTCAACTTCTAACCATTGAA
>JBILTA010000499.1:0-4569 GCA_044371785.1 Pirellulaceae bacterium
CCTGGCGATGCTCAACGCGATCAATCGTATCGCCTCAATGCCAGATACAAGCGGCGTGCGTTTGAAGCCTCAGTGATCGATTTGCGGGCCTTTGGGCGATTCAGGCAAGCGGTGTGTTTCGCAAGTGAGATTAACCGCTGGTTGTGCCGCGTCAATCATAGTGAGTGATTGCAGATGGATGTGTGCATCAAGAAGGACTTGCTGCACACAACCTACAAGAGGCTCAATTGTTTGGGCGTAAGTTGCGGCGGATGCTTTTCGTGAAGGTGTCCCAGTATTCGGCCAGCTAGTGCGAACCCGCTCAATAATGCACCCTCAACTCGCGGGCCATTGCACCAATCGCCGCATGCACCCAATAAATGCTCACTGTCCCATAGGCAATGTTCACTCAGACAATGAGTCGGTTGAGCATAACGCCATCGATGCGCAGTGGCTGAAATACGCTCGGGTAACGCTTGCCCTGTTGCTTCATGCAACGCGTTGCACAATGCACTTACGACGAAGTCGCGTTCTTCTTCGCAATGAAGCTTGGACCATTCTGGGCAAGCATGAAGAACCCATGTGTCAAAGCGGCCTGTACGTTGCGGTTTACTGCTATCACGAGCGATCCAACGCAGAGGCCCTTCATTGATAAATGCTCCATCGAATGGAACATCAAAACGATTTTCGAAAACCAGCATCAATGCCCAGCAGGGAGTGAACTGGATTGATTCCATTTGCGAACGCCAATCGCAAAACGTCGGAACGATCGGAAGAGCTTGAGGAGAAGGAACATTGTAAAGCACCGAGTCGAATGGGCCATGAACTTTGCCCTGAGAATCGATCAACTCATATTGGCCTGTGGGTAGTTGTCGTGTTTCTGTAACTAAACACTCTGGCTCAATGGTCATACCACTGGCCAAGTGTCGGGCTAAGGCGTTCATGGCGGGTGTGCCCACCCAACGCTGCTGAGGCCGATGTTTCTCGATGATTTCGCCACGTTTGAGTTCGATGACCCGTCCACGCCACTCTTCAATAACACCATCTTCGGCCCAGCTCGCTGCATATTTGGCAAGTCGCCGATCACGCACTGTAAAATATTGAGCACCATGATCACAGCTCCAGCCGCCGTCACCACGACGATAAGCGGTTCGCCCACCGACGCTCCGCGACTTATCAAACATCGTTACGTTAAGACCATGATCGCTCAATGTACGAGCACAACTCAGTCCCGCCAGTCCTGCTCCGATACAAGCAATGCTCGGTGACGAACCATGCACAGGGCGATTGATGAGTGTGCGATATTTGCTGATATCGAGTCGTTGCAGATGTTCGTCTATCGGCCGTGGTCGCACTGTACCGATGACTGGCTGAGATGGTGTGAAGGGGCGATCAAATTGCCCAAGGCACCATAAAATTCCGCCGTAACTTGCCGGATTGCGACCATCTAATGCATAGCGATGATTGAGGTCTTGCAATCGCGCCAAGGCTTCGTCAGGACCTGACGTCCATTGCAATATCTGTTTGCCCCACGTCATACGCAAATTGTTGTGCAGTTCGCCATGTTTGAGCAAACTCCGCTGGCATACATCCCATAAGGCATCGCCTGTCCGCCCGCGAGCACTCACTTCCCATGAGTGCAGGCAGTTTCGGATGTCGTGTCGATGCTCGTGCAATGTCTTGCGAGCCCAGGGGGGGATCGCTTCGAGTGTTTCAACGCATTCGCGATAGCGACAAAAAACATATGCCATTTCTCGCCATATCAACAACTCGTCTAGGTACTTTTCCGCACCACATTGAGACGCTTCGCGTGCAATACGAAAAGGTGAAACCATTCCATAATGCAAATAAGCTGACAAACGGCTTACGCCCTGAACGGTGGCATCATTGCGGCGTTTGGAGTATTGCTGCAAATGGTTTTGTTTAAACTCATTCCAACGATCATAGCCAGCGGTAGTACCACCACGTGTATCGCCGACTGGCCCCACCGCATGATCAATATTGCACTGTGCGATCAGTTCGGCAAGTGATGCGGTTTGCAGGTCCACTGGTTCAAAGGGGAGTTGGCCTGTGTAGGGCTCAGGCATGACGTTACAGTCAGGCCAGGCTCGGTCGATGCGTTCGGCGTATAACTTCTCGGTCGCTTCGCGATAAGCAAAAGCGCGATCGTATGCTTGACCTACCATCTGCATGGGAACTACGCAGGCAGCATCAACCAATACGATGGGCGTTGGAGTTGTATGACTCAGTCGTTCCGTCCAAGGCATCGTCGGGTCAAGCGGAAAATCTTCTGTCACCATTAAGGCGGCTTGCCGAGTCAATGTCTTGAGATGCGGTTCACGGTGACCGGGCCTGCCCAGATGAAAAAAGTAGCTCAGGCCGCTTTCTACCATGCGAGCTTGCAGGTCACGAGCACCTTCGAGCATAAACCAGTGATGTCGATCCGATGCGTATCGATAATGTTCACAGACGGCTTGATAAACCAATAAAGGCCGACCTGACTGGACCGCTAAATGTCGAGCGACATCCAGGACGGGGTTTTCATCTAAGCGAAACGCATGATGCAACCAACAGAGCACGAAATCGCCATCATGCGCGGGTGCACCGTTGCTGTAGAGGTAACTTCGTTCTTGCAGGTGCCGGGGGAGAGTCCGTACGGATTCCGCCCACTCCCTGCTTGGAACCGACATGTTACACCCCACACTTATGAATTAGTCCTGAACTCCATCTGCCGTACCGGGGGATCGCTCCCACTTCGCAGCCTTCATACTATATAGCGGGGACAAGATACCATTCTCGCTATTCTGGGGGCAGATATTTGGCTGCGTCAAATTTGCAATTCCAGCGGAAAGCTTGGGAACACTTGGAAAAGTGGTTTCGCTCGAAACGCTGGAAGCCATTTCCTTTTCAACGCCAAACCTGGGAAGCGTATCTGTCAGGCAAAAGCGGCTTGGTGCACGCGGCCACAGGGACTGGCAAAACCATGGCAATTTGGCTCGGCCCGGTAATGGAGGCGTGGAGTGAACTGCAAAAAAATGGGGGTGAAATCGAGCCAGGATTGAAGGTTTTGTGGATCACGCCACTACGGGCATTGGCTGGCGATACCGTCAATTCCCTTCATCACAGCGCCGAACAACTTGATGTCCCCTGGCGCGTCCAATTGCGCACCAGCGATGTCGGCAGCTCCGCGAAGGCCAAACAACGCAAAGATGTGCCCGACGCTCTCGTTACTACCCCCGAGAGTTTAACGATCCTACTAACATACGAAGAGTTTCGTAGTAGGCTGGCGAGTTTGCGATGCGTGGTGGTTGATGAATGGCACGAGTTGTTGGGTACCAAACGTGGTGTGCAAGCGGAATTGGCACTGGCGCGCTTACGCCGGGTGTGCCCCAATTTAAGAGTGTGGGGGATTTCGGCAACTTTAGGAAATTTGGAGCAAGCGTTATCGACTCTTGTTGGGCCGGAACATTGTGGGGAAGCGTTGACCATTGAAGGTGACGTAAAGAAGCAAACCGAGATTGGATCTTTGTTACCACCGCAGATCGAAAGATTTCCCTGGGCAGGTCATGGTGGCGGTGCGATGGTGGGTGAAGTAGCGGGGATGGTGGACCAAGCCAAGAACAGTTTGGTGTTTACCAATACGCGATCACAAACCGAGGTTTGGTATCAAGCTTTGTTGAAAGCTCGACCTGATTGGGCTGGGACATTAGCCATACATCACGGTTCACTGGATACTACCGTGCGGCAGTGGGTGGAAGATCGATTGCGAGCGGGGGATTTGAAAGCGGTTGTGTGCACCAGCAGCCTTGATCTTGGTGTCGACTATCCGATGGTCGAGCAAGTGATTCAGATCGGAAGTCCCAAAGGGATAGCTCGTTTGATTCAGCGGGCGGGGCGAAGTGGGCATCGGCCAGGAGTGCCGAGTCGCTTGACGTTTGTGCCCACACACGCACTGGAGTTGGTAGAGTTAGCGGCGGCGCGAAGGGCGATGCTTCAGCGACAGCTCGAGGGTCGAGTCCCTGAGAATAAACCGCTCGATGTTTTGGTTCAACATGTGGTGACATGTGGTATCGAAGCCACTTATCGCAGCGAAGAGCTTTTAGGAGAAATTCGGGATACTGCAGCGTTTGAGTCATTAACCGATTTCGAATGGGACTGGGTGTTGAAGTTTTGTACCGAGGGTGGTGAGTCATTACATGCCTATCCGGAGTTTCATCGCTTGCAGCGAACAGAGCAAGGTTACAGTGTGACTGATAAGCGAACGATTCGGCAACACCGCATGTCGATTGGAACGATTACATCTGATGCGGAGGTGCAGGTTCAGTATCTTAAGGGGAGCAAGCTTGGAAGTGTTGAGGAAACCTTTGTAGCTCGACTGAAGCCAGGTGATCGATTTTTGTTAGCGGGTAAGCTGTTGGAGTTCGTGCGAGTTCGCGACAATACAGCTTATGTGAAAAAGGCGCGTGGTAATCCCACTGCAGTGCCTCGGTGGATGGGTGGACGGATGCCGCTGTCGAGTGAGTTATCTGCGGCGATGCGCATGGAGATAGCCGCTGCCGCGCGGGGAGAGTACGAAGGAAGTGAGATGGA
>JBILTA010000500.1:0-4567 GCA_044371785.1 Pirellulaceae bacterium
CCAACGAAACCTGAACTTTCAAGACTCTTGAAAACACAAATATGGGCATGGCAAACTTGAGGGGTTCTTTTTAACCGCTGAGCCTTGCTATAATTTCAAGTAGTGCTTTGGAATCATTGATAAGTTGACTTTCAAAAACAGGAACAAGTCATGGTCGCGTTAACAATAGTTGCAATTGCTTCTGGTGGACCTCTAGACGGTACTCACGAGTATAGCTTTGGTGACGAGTTCACTGTTGATAACTTGGCAAGTCTTATCTCCGTTTTCGAAAACATAAAGGTTGGATCAAAGCTTCGCAGTTGTTCGCCCCATGCTGTGGAGACAATGCAAACTCTCGGGCTTGACGAAATGCTAGAACAAAACAAAACCATGGAGCGAAACAATGAATACACTGTCACATCAATCGAGATCAAAGACAATACACGGATAGTTCACCTTACTTACCGATTGCTTTCTCTATCATGAAATTTATGCCATTGCTGATGAGAGTACCGTGCAAATTAATCTAGTGACCTCCTTTCTCCGCTTTTTCTGAGCGTTACGAGAATTGGGAAGTAGTGAACTCTTCGGAACGCAACGGGGCACGCAAAGCTTTGTAATGGTTGCATTCATGTACGGCTGTTTGACGTCAATCATAGACTATCATAATCAACTTAGGCCTTTCGTCCTCATGAACGACAACACTAACCCCAGCCTAATCAGGACCATTCAAAACATAACAGAAAAGGTAGATTGGGCCGAAAGATCGCACGCCCGAATGATCGAATCAATACAAAACAAGGATGCGACGGGTGTTCAGGACCATTTTTGGAGCTTTCTTCATGCTTCACAACTCCTTTGGTTTTATGTTGGTGGACATTTCAAATTCATGGGAGCGAACGTCGGTAGTGCAAAAGCGTTCGTACAAGACTGGGAAACTAGCGCCTTAGATGAAGACGAGAAGGCGATTTGGAAGGCAGTCAACGATCTACGAACTTCAGACGTGCATGTTGAACCAGTAGTTACAGAAGAGAAGCCCGAGACTCGAATTCTCATGAGGGATGGTAAGATACTGATATCTGAAGGAAAAATCCTCTGTCGTACAACTATTGAGTACTTTGTGATCGTTAATGACAAAGGAGTGCCATGTCAGGAAATTGCTTCTCGCTGGATCGGTTTAGCAAGACGAATGATAGAGCATTTACTGAAAAACCCGCCGTAGTGACGTGCAGAATTCCCTGTCCTCGATTCAAAATAGGAGTGGAGTATTTAGCCAGTAAAGAGCTGAACGAAGTAATGGCGAAACAGTTGGCGTTCGCTACAAGATCTAGCCTAATCTGCAACAGACTTAGATCTCCAACTAAACACTCCTATGCGTAGCAAGTGCATTTATACCGGGCATCTGGCAGCGTTTTTTAATCGTTTCGGTGAATAATGGATGACTTGGCTAAATGGTCTGCACATATTGTTGACTTAAGAACCCTTTTCTCTGAATGGGAACGTCGAAACGTTGAAGGCTATCGATGGACTCGACGATTTCGGGAAATCCACTCCGTTTGCATGTTTACGTTACTTATTGAAAATGGTAACAATCAAAGATACTTAATTGGCTTCCAAGAAAAGGGTCATGAAATCGCTTCCGTAAATGTGAACCGCCTTTTTGATGATGACTTTGGGGAAGTAGAAGACTGCGATGTTCTTTTAATCGACGATCCTAAGAAATACGGCGAATCGCAAGTCCTCCACCACCGTTGTCAACTTGTTAGTTACATAAATCAACCGTCAACGAGTGAGGTCGATTTCATCAACTTCTTGGAAAGAAAAAAACTCAAGGTTCCACTCGATCCTGATTTGCGGTTGGTCATCCATATTGAACAGGAAGGGCCATTTAACTTTGGAATCTTGTCAATTTACCTGAATAGTCGCAGTCCGAAATGTCCTTACAGCGAGGTATTCGTCTTTGGACAGAATTCAATCGCGCCACGCCGATGGTTCTGCGTAAAAGTATATCCCGGTCTCGCCTCATTTCCCGAACTTGATGAGCAGACGGCAAAGGATTTGGTTATTGATCGCGAGCAATACATATTGAAACTTAATACTGAGTTGAGACGAAAAGAATAGGCCTTTTTGCTGCCGAATTCCTAAGAAAACTCGATGGCGCATTAGCCTCAAGCATTTTTCGGACCGATGTAAATAGGCTTTGGGCCGAAAGTCATTTTTGTTCCAATATTCAACTCCAATTTAATTCGAAAGTCCCTATTTTCTTCTAGGCATCCTCGCTTACCTTGAGGAGATGGCATCGTCTTTACACATACCACAATCCGTTAGTCGCAGTCCTCCCGCCGCAGTCATGAATCTTCGTGACTACGATCCTGCTTCTTTGTGGAATACGCCTGGAACGCCGCCAAATTTTGGGCAAATGCCGGTTCCGCATATCTTCACGATGACGGGACGGTTTTCGTTGGTTAGTAAAGCGTATCTTAACGCCGATGAGGCGTTACTGCATGATTCGCAGAACGCCGAACGGATGCGGGTCGATTGCGGGATCATGGAGTCGCTGGAAGCACGACAACGGGCGGTCGCACTGCTCAATTGGCATATCGAGCCGGAAGATGCCAAGTCGTTCCAGCAAAAGGAACTCGCCGAACAACTGACTTCGATCTTGCAACGTACTCCGCGTTTCTTGGAAATGCGCAGGAACCTTCTGGAAGCGACTTGGTACGGGCGGTATGGAATCGCACTCCAGTACTCGTCACAAGTCATCGGTGGGCATCGACGGATCGCAGCTCGGCGGTGGGAACCAAGACACGGGGATAAGCTCGTCTTTCGCTATGACGATGGGACGTTTGTCACTGATCCGGAAGAAGTTGGTATTCGAGTCGGTGGTGCAGCGAATTTTCCACCCAAACTCATCGGGGGCCGGCGCAAGATTGAACCAACCGAGCAAGGTTGGGTCTATTGGCTTTCACCGAGCGAACGCAAGACGATTGTTGTTCATAAACATCTCATCGAAGACGCACCGTATGATGATCCACGGGCAGCCGGTCGCATCCACGGCGTCGGTATCCGTTCGCGCATCTATTGGACGTGGTATGCGATGGTCGAATGCCTCCAAAGGGCGCTTGAGTTCCTCGATCGATCGGCTCTTGGCGTCGAGATTTGGACCTACCCGGCCAACAACGCTCAAGCCAAACTCCGCACGGAACAAGCGGCCCTAAACCATGTGGGTGGCGGTCGATCGGTGGTGATGGTGCCAGTATTCCCAGGCGAAAATGCCGATCTGTATGGCGTTCGACATATCGAGCCAGGCCTTGCAGGGATCGATGCACTCCTCAACGTGATCAAAGAGTATTTCGGCCACAAAATCAAACGCTACATCATCGGCCAAACGCTCACCAGCGAAGCGGACGCGACGGGGCTCGGTTCGGGTGTTGCTGATGCTCATCTCGCGACGTTCGCCGACATCTGTCAATACGATGCTCGCAACCTCGAAGAAACGCTCACCACCGATTTTCTCAGACCACTTCAACTCTGGAATTTCCCCAAATCTGCTGGGCACTTTCTGCGGTTTGCCATCGATACCGATGAACCGAACGTCAAAGAGAAACTTGAAGGGCTCAGCCAAGCTTGGCAAATGGGACTGAAGATCAAAGCCAGCGACGTCGCCGATATGATCGGCATCTCGATCCCCACCGAAGCCGAACCTGCCATCTTCAGCCCTCAAGTGGTCCAAGGTATCGATGCGATCAATCAAGCCGCCAAACAAAAAGCCGACTTCGGTCAATCGTTCACCGATTCAGTTCTTCGCGCCTACGGCCGTCCGGTCACCAACTCACCCTCGTTTTCAATATGAATTAGGAGTTCACTCCCACTATGGCTGATCTACTTACCGAACACGGACTTGCCGTCTCCGGGGTTGCCTCGCAGCGACCACTCGGCGCTGTCAATGGAACTCGATTCTTCAACAACGATACCGGAGTACTCGAGATCTTCGATGAACTCCATGGCGGCTGGCATCCGGTCGCTGGTGTTGTCGCTGAAGAAGTCACATTCACCGAAACTGCGGGGGCCGGTGTCTACACTGGCAGCGTGAATCTCCCCGCCGGCGCTACGTTGATCGATGTGATTATTAGCGCCGTCGCTCTGTGGGCGGCTACTACTTCTGCCACGATGGTCGTGGGGGATGCAACCGATGATGATGGCTATTTCACGGGCGTAAATCTCAAGGCTACCGATTTACTCGTGGGTGAATCGCTCAGTCTCGCGATTGCCGGTGGTAAAGGTGGAGCTTACCTCGCGAACTCACACGTCTCGCCGCGTTATTCCGCAACCGCTCGCAACATCATTGGCAAGGTCACCACGGTCGGAGCTGCGGGCTCAACAGGACGGACCCGCATGGTTGTGCTGTACGCTTTACCGAAAGTAAAAGCCGCCACGAAGGTCTAATTGTCTTGCTGGATGCATTTCGTGGGCATGGAAGCCCATTTCAATCTCATCCTTTGTGAGATGAAACATGTCTTCCTCTCTTCATCGCTTAATTGAAACACGTTTTACGACCGCGCTCGAGTTACCACTCTTGCCCCTGATT
>JBILTA010000055.1:0-14322 GCA_044371785.1 Pirellulaceae bacterium
AATGGCTTCGCAAGGAATCGTGTAGAGAATACCGTTTGCCGCTTTGACACGATGTGCCTTGCGGCCGCAAAACCAAAAGCGACCTTGCTCATCAAGATAACCGATGTCTCCCATACGATGCCAATGGCGCTCACCATCGAACACCTTATGGTAAGCATTCTGATCCTGTCGCGTTTCGTAAAACTGCGACACAACATCACCCGTCACCATCAACTCACCAATTTGACCCCGTGGTAGCTCTTTGACATCTGCCATCAGATGGGCTGGACCATCATGGATCTCAATCACTTTCCAGCGGATGCCAGAGAAAGCTGTACCTACACATGTACCAGCACCTTCTTTGGATCGAGCTGCTGTTTCATCAAGCACTTCGCGCGACTCGATGGAGGCGACAGGTAAGGCTTCGGTCGCGCCATAGGGTGTGTACACGACGCCCTCTGTTGCCATCGCGTTACGAATCCAAGCGAGCACTCGCGGCGGCACTGGTGCTCCAGCCGACAGAACTCGCTTGAGGCTGGGCATCTTTCGTCCGGTTCGCTCGCAATAGCGTCCAACTGCTGTCCAGAGCGCAGGGGAACCAAACGATTGATTGATTTTCCACTGATCCATTGCATCGATCAATCGAACCGGATCAACGGATGCAGGTCGCGTCGGATTCATGTCGGGTATAATCGTGGTCGTACCCATCACGGCATTAAATAACCCAAACAATGGAAAGCCTGATAGATCTTTTCCACCTGGCTCAATGTGATAACGTTCGACAATCTGATCGATTTGCCGATTGAACATGCGGTGGGTATAGCGAACACCTTTCGGTGGCCCCGTGCTTCCAGTGGTAAAGATAATCGCAGCCAAGTCATCTAGTTTGGCAATATAGTTCTGAAATGGGTCCGTTGGTGTTTGTCGCAGTTCAGGCAGCGCTGGAAAACGTGGCCATCCCAATCTGCGTCCGGTGGTAATCAACAACTTTGCCTTGGGAAAGCGTTTCGACAACACGCCTCGAATGACATGAACCAGTGGAGTCCCCACAAACCCATCGGGCTCGGCTTCTTCCAAACAGCGAACCAAATGCTTGCGTCCCATGCCAGGATCGATCAATACGATCGCCGCACCCGCTTTAAGCAATGCAAATACCACGGTAATGAATTCGGCGTTGAATGGAATCAACATGGCGATACGTTGACCGGGCCGCAAGCCGCGCTGAATGAGCCCTGCTGCAATCGCCGAACTTTCTTGATCCAATTGCCGAAACGAAATTTCTTGATAGGGGCGTTTTGTTCCGAGCTTATGTGAACCGAGCGGTACAGCAATCGCAACATCATTCGGACGTTGTTCCGCCATTAAGCTTAGACGCTGAGCAACATTATGATTGAAGATCGTTTCGGCCATGTTGCTTATTTCTTTCTGAAACTCTGGTTGGATTCAACTCTCTCGATCGCAGCTTTGATCATCCAGTCTGCAACATCGACACCGGTTGCCGTGGCCGTCCCCTTCCAACCGGGCACAGCATTCACTTCGAGCAAATAATCCTTTCCGTTGCAACCAGGTAGCAGATCGATCCCGAGAGTGGTCGCTTGCATGCGGTGCATAATCTCTTGTACCAACTGGACCTGAGCCGCGGTTGGCTCAATCGGTACGGCGGTTGCTCCGCGCGATACGTTCGTGCGCCAATCTTCTTTCGACTCGCGACGAACAGCGGTGATGTTGCACCCAACAGCCAGTAGCCTCACATCATAACCGAAGTGGGGCACGAATTCTTGGATATAAGCCACGTGCCTAAGTTGTTCTAAGGTGCTGAACACGCGCCAGGCCAAGTCGGGATCTTGGACACGCATAATACCACGACCTTCTCCTCCGAAGATGGGCTTCACCACCACGTCACGTCCCAGTCGTTCAAAGGCTTCCATCGACTGTTGTCGCCGCTGACAGCATTCAGTAGCTGGCAAAGGGACTCCTAACTCACGCAGGTGATGCAGTGTCAACCATTTATCGATAGCGATTTCCAACGTGCGAGGTGGATTGATCACTGCCACGCCGCATTGCTGGAGGAGATGCAACATGTCGATACGCACGACCATTTGTTCGAGTGACCCTAAAGGCATCGTGCGCACGAAAACTGCATCGCACTCATGCAATGCGCAACCATCAGCCATCACTTGCCACTGTCTTGGAGAATCACACTCTCTTGCAGAATCAAAACGGCCTCCTGAATCATAGCGGGCTGCGATATCTTCAAACGAACGAACTTCGACCGAGTGCCCTTTTGCGGCTCGCATCAAATCGCGAACATACCAATTTTCCGGTGAGCCGAGGATGCAAAACTTCACAGTATCTCTTGTTTCAAGCGTTATCTCTTGTTTCAAACTTTGTAAGCTGCCAACTCTAAGTAAACGACTTGGCGATCAAGTCGGCTCGGGGAGCACCGTATCGATAGGTATGTCCACTCTGTAAATTTGAGATGACAATTTCAGCAGGACTAAAGAGCCCAGCATCCACTTGATAAAAATCGAAATTGTACTTTTTGAAGATATCAGCAAACGGTGCACCAAAATCTCGCGATGATTGGCTAGGGACTTTGGGACCAACTTCTTTGATCAATGCGTCATCGGCATCGACGTACAGCGTGACCAGTCCACCATAGAGAATCGCATCGTTGGTGCGACCAATACCTTTCACGAAATCTTTGGCGGGCGGTGGCAACGGTGCAATACCATGTGCGCTCTTGACGGATTGCAACGGAAAGCCCAACTCAAAAAGTTTATGTAGAGCCGTTTCGACACTGCGAGCAACGACCTGCACGACACCAGCTAAGCTTCGTGTAGGTGCCACAAGTAATCGCAAGTGTTGTGGCTCAACTTGACATTCCTGTGCAATAGCCAGAGCAACCTCGTTGGTAGGCAACACGTCCGCTTCAAGTACACCGACAGCGCACTGAGATGAGTCTTGTATAGCGAGCGATTGCAACACATGTTCTTTGCCACGCTTGGATCGCATCGGACCTGAGCCCATCGCGAAGTATTCACCAACCTTGACGGGCCAACCCGCATATTGAGCTGCCATGCAGGCGATCACTGGCTCATCGGTCGTAATTTGCACCCACGGTCCAGCCCATATATTTCGATCACCGGGCATAACATTTACGTCAGCTTTACCTGCCAAGCAGATCTCCGCGAGCCATTCACCCGCCAAGAGACCACCGAGTTGCTGCACTCCAAAATCAAAAACCTCTGCTCCGCAGGGTAGAGTATGAACGGCGACGCGCAGATCATCTAATTCCGTACGAACCACATCGCACATGGTGGCAGCAGTTTGATTGATGAGCAACATGAAATTCTCCAAGAGTGGGCAATTGAGGCTGTGCTACATTCTTCCTGAACTTGGCTAGGTTGCCAAGCAGGGTAATTTTCCCGGAAATGACCGCTTGACCAACCAAAGCGCGAATGCAGCCGCATAAACTCCGTTGTGACAGAAGCCCTCCCTACCTACAATGCACCCACTCAATGTCGTCCCTATCTCCACGAGACTGATCCGTTGCCCAGCCTTACCGTAGAAAACTACGCCAAAGCGATCTATTTGCTTTGTTTAGATAGCAGTGGCCCCGCTACCACAGGTGCCATTGCGGCTGCGCTCCACATATCGCCTGGCTCCGTAACCAGCATGCTCAAAACTTTACGCGAGAGTAACTTGGCGGACTATACGCCTTATGGCGGCGTGACGTTAACAGACCATGGTGAGCAACTCGCATTGCGAGTCTTGCGGCGACATCGACTCATCGAGCTCTTTTTGGTCCAAACGCTTCACTTATCTTGGGATGAGGTACATGAAGAAGCGGAGAATATGGAACACGCCGTAAGTGATTTCCTAATCGATCGCATCGATGATTATCTAGGGCATCCAGCATTTGATCCGCATGGCGATCCTATTCCCAAGGCCGATGGCACCATCCTCACTCCTAGCCAATTGAGTCTTGCGGCCTGCTCTCTTGGAACCCGTTTCATCGTGCAACGGGTCACCGAACAAGCACCCGACTTTTTGCGTTACTTGCAAGAGCGTGGCTTAACCCCCAACGCTGTTGGCGAAGTGGTGACGAGCGATCCTATGTCGCGTATCGTAGTGGTCGCAATCCATCAGGACGAAGTAACCTTATCTTTCGACGTCAGTGAAAAAATCATGGTGGTCGAGTCGAAGCCACTTACACAATAGCTAACCGATTTATGAAATCACTCGAACATTGGCAACAAGCCTATCCTGAAGATTGGGATCTCCCGTCTGACGTACTCTATTTGAACCATGGTGCCTTTGGATTGACGCCTCGTGAGGTTCTAGCCGATCAGCGGCAGTGGCAAGCCAGGAACATTGCCAATCCGATGGACTTCTATTTACGGCAACTGGAACCCGCCTGGTGGACCGCACGTGAAAGATTGGCGCAGTTTGTTGGTACCGATGCGAACAATCTCGCGTTCTGTACTTGCGCTACGACGGGCATGAACCACATCGCCAGCTTCTTTCCGTTAGAGTCCGGACAAGAAGTACTTCTAAACAATCACGAATATGGCGCCGTGAAGAAGATCTGGAAACGTCGCTGTGAACAAACAGGGGCGAGCTATCGCGAGATCGAGATCCCGCTGCCGATTCAATCGGCAGATCAGATCATTCAGATCTACGAAAAAGAAATCCAAGCCAACACGCGCCTCATCATCTTAAGCCAAATCACTTCGCCGACTGCCATCCTATTGCCGGTCGCAGAACTTACCGATTTGGCACACCGCCGGAGTGCCGCTGTGTGCGTTGATGGGCCGCATACCATCCTGCAATATCCGCTGAACTTAGATGACTTGCGGTGCGACTTCTACACCGCCAGTTGCCACAAATGGTTAAGTGCTCCACTGGGCTGCGGTTTTACTTATATTGCGCCGCAGTGGCATGAACTGGTACAGCCGTTTGAAATCAGCTGGGGACGCTTACCACCTGGTGAGTTGCGCACATGGTCTGATCATCAAATTTGGGTCGGAACGCGGGATTACAGTCCGTATCTGGCAGTCCCCAAAGCCATCGAGCTTTTCCAAAAATTTAATTTGAACGAATTGCGAATTCGCAATCATCGTTTGGCACAGTATGTGCGTGATGAACTGGCGCAGCGCTTGGGAACGGAAGCTGTGGTGCCCGACCAGCCAGGCTCCTATACCAATGCACTGTATGGCTGGATGGCAGCGGTATGGTTGCCAGAGGGTGATTGGAGTCATCTGCAAAAAAAATTGTGGGATGAAGATCGAATCGAAGTCCCTCTGGTACATTTTGCGAATCGATATTTGATTCGCGTTTCGTGCCATTTGTACTACGGAATCGACGAGATGAATCGGTTGATCGATGCAGTGTGCCGACATTGCCGAGCCGTATAAACCGTCTGTCCAACAGAATTCATGTAAAATTTCCCCAAAGTAATCGGCTATGAATTCCGATCTACCTTGCGACTAGACCTTTGTGGTCTATGATACATCCGCGGGGTGAAAGTACCCGCACCCTCCTGGAGGCTGTCTTTTCGGCAGAGGGATCATATTTTGCGTTGGCCAAGATCATTAAAAGGGCAAGTGCAGTAGCACGCTCGATTTTCGCCATTCTCGCAGCGGCTCCATTTTTTTGCCGCCAGCAGCCAATAGGAAAAACAAGGCCGACGCTTGAGCAAGCTCTCACGAGCCCCCAGGTGTCGGCTTCGTTTATTTTACGACCAACGAATCTTTACAAATCTTGGCGAAAAGATTTCGAGCATCGAAAACTTTTTTCTCGCACGAAAATTTTTCTAGAAACTCACTCAAGTTTAATCCAGCGGGCACTCCCAACCGCAAAGAGCGTTTTCCCTTTTTGCTTTGATAATGCACCGTTAGCCGAATCATTGTTTCCGCGAATACGGTGAGCCGCACGGAAGTGATATCTTTGAAATAGACCACAGCGACTGCTTCGCCGCGTTGCACGACAAACCGATCTTCTTTCACGACTACCCGAGCGGGAATCAGTCGATCGATCCAAGCATAGAGATACAACATTCCGAACAGAGCAGGAATCTGAACCAGCAACTTCCAGAGATGAACCAGTTGCACATGGGGAACAAATTGCTTGACCCCAACAACCAAAATCGCCCCTAGAGTGCCCGCGACGGCGATGATACTGATCACGCTGTAACGATTGAGCAGAATAGCCCATTTCTTCTTGGCGGCTGGGCAATGCGCCCAGTATGGATTCCACCAAATGACGCGTTTTGTGTTCATACCTATAGAGGCATGACCCCGCGTGTGATTAGGCGCCTATTTGCGACTCTTCCTCGCGGATTTTTTGTTGGGTTCGATTCCAGTAACTGATCCCTTGCGTCAGCAGGAATGCGTATGGGATCCAGAGTAACATTCGAGCGGGCATGGGCAAAAGCACCAGCAAAGCGATGAAGATCGTGATACTGATCCAACAGACAATGCTAGCACGAATGAGAAAATGCTTCTCGCGTGGCCCTTTTGCGTGACGGAGACTGTTGAGCGTTCCGATGACGCCCCCTGTAATTCCAACGATGACGCCGGTCGCTGCCCCGATGACCCCGATCCATTGTCCAGTTGTCATGACATGCCCCCTAGTACAGACTCACCATAACCTTCGCAGGCGAAGAGAATGGCTTCATGCCGTTTCTTCGCAAGTTATGGTCTGGCTAGTAATCCGCCACCCCAACCCTTTTGCTGTTGGCTGCAACTCAGGGATAACGAGTTATCGTTCTCCCAGCCTCACCGTAACTTCCGTAGCCATAACATGAAGCCATGGCTACGGGTGACCAACCATCGTACTAAACCAAGCTCTTCTTAATAAAAGCCAAACCTTCTTCGGCCAACTTGAGTTCATCGTCGAACATACGGCGCCAGATTCGTGTCGCAGCTGCCAGCTCAGGCAATGCCAAGCCGAACGCTTCGATCACCAACCAGCCATCATAGCCAATGTCTTTGATCGCCTTGAAGGTTTCTGGCCAACGAATATCACCAGCTCCTGGAGTGCTGCGATCATTTTCGCTGATATGGATGTGCACCAACTTGTCTTTGCAAGCTTGCAGCGCCGAAGCAATACACTTCTCTTCGATATTGCTATGGAACGTATCGTACATCATGCCACAGTTCGGATGATTGACGGCTCGCGCAAACTCAGCAGCATCTGCATGGCTGTTGAGAAAATAACATTCGAATCGATTGAGAGGCTCGACGCCAAGCATCACACCAACCTTACCTGCATGCTCAGCCACCTGACGCATACTGTCGACGCCCCATTTCCACTCGTCTGCTGTGCGTCCTGTCCCTGTAAAAAATCCCAAAGCGGAATGATAGGGACCAATCAAACTTTGGGCACCAACGGCCGCACAACAATCCAAGGTCTTCTTGTTAAGGGCAACACCCTTGGCTCGCACCGCTGCGTCAGGCGAGATCGGATTATCTTCGACGTTGCGCACCGTCACGGCGGTTCGCTGCAAGCCGATATCGTCCAGGATCTTTCCCCACTTCGCATAATCCAAATCAAGATTGAACAAAGGCAGCTCTACACCATCAAAGCCCATCGCTTTGATCTTCTTCAAAACAGGAATGAGCCCATCATTCAACTCACCGGTCCAGAGCAACAAGTTCATACCGATTTTCATTTTCGCTTTTCCTTATGGAGAGGTATTGGAGTGATTAAGCCATTGATCCCAGGGAGGATCTTCGTGTTGTCCAGACATCAAACCGTCGCGAGCCTCGGTCACGCGCTCACGAGCGGAAGGTAACCAGTTTAACAAACTGTCCGGCAATTGTGGTAAACCGACCCGTTTCATCACATGATTCAGACGCCACAAAAGTCTGGCGTCGTCAACATAGTCGTACAAGAACTGCTCGCGAATAAATCGAGGAATCAAGGGTCGCACCATACTCGTGGGCGTCTTGCTCACGCGATTTACCACGTTTTCGACGCATTCAGGATCGAGTGCGTTTAAAGCAGCGTAGTATTGATCCAGCAGATCAGGCTGTTCGGCTGTCAACGTCGCATCCAATAGCAACTCGAGCAAGACGTGCCCCACGAACCCCGGTTGAGCCCCCTGCTCGATATCCAGATATTGCCGCAGCTCGACCGCAAATCGGCTCGACAACACCAAGAACTCTTCCGTTTGATGAAACCAGCGATCATCGAAATGATGCTGGATAATTCCTCTGGCGACAGCGACCACACGAGGATCCGAGTCCGACAAAAGACGAGCCGCCCCTTCGCTGCGAGTGCGCACTTTGCGGTCGATAATGCTGAGCCAATCCGGCAGCGCCACCCCAGCAAGAAAATAGGGCCCAGCTTCAGCGCCGGGCCCTATGATTTTTCCAGGTGTCAACAAATGGCGACGGGCATGAGCCAAATAATTCATGCCTACACCAATGCGTTACGAGATACCAACCCAAGCGCCCGACTTGGCACTTTCGAGAACCGCATCACATACCTTTTGTGTTTCCAGTGCATCGCGGAACGTTGGGCTGCAAGGCTGTCCTGTTTCCAAAGACTTCAAGAAGTCCACGACTTGATGCACAAAACTATGTTCATAACCGATCTGCAAACCAGGCACCCACCAGTTCTTCATGTAAGGTTGGTCACCATCGGAAACATGGATGCTCTTCCAACCGCGAAGACGACCTTCATCGCGATGATCAAAGAAGCTCAAGCGATGCAAATCGTGCAAGTCCCATTTGATCGAAGCCTTTTCGCCGTTGATTTCGAGCGTGTAAAGAGCTTTGTGACCGCGAGCGTAGCGTGTCGATTCAAAGGTTGCCAACGAACCGTTCTGGAATCGAGCCAAGAAGGCGGCAGCATCATCGATCTTCACTTCTTGCTTCTTGCCTGTCTCGGCATGCAATCGCTCTTTCACGAACGTTTCTGTCATGGCTGTCACGCCACTGATGCTGCCGTTGAGCCAAATAGCAGTATCGATGCAATGAGCCAGCAAGTCGCCCGTCACACCGCTACCGGCAGCTTGAGCATCCAATCGCCAAGTGGCTGTACCACCCTGCGGCACATCTTCAGAGATCGTCCAATCTTGCAAGAACATTGCACGATAATGAAAGATACGACCTAGCTTACCTTCATCGATCAATTGCTTGGCCATCGTCACCGCAGGAATACGACGATAGTTGTACCATACGGTATTCGCCACGCCTGCCTTCTCGACAGCTTGGCACATTTCTTCGCCTTCGGCGGTGTTCATTGACAGCGGCTTTTCGCACAAAATCATCTTGCCGTTCGCAGCTGCTGCTAGGGCGATTTCTTTGTGCAAATTGTTCGGTGTGCAGATATCAATCGCATCGATATCTTTGCGTTCGACCAATTTCCGCCAATCGGTTTCAATGTCTTGATAGCCCCATTGATCCGCAAATGCACGCGCCTTCTCGGCATTGCGCGCAGCCACAGCTTGCAACACGGGCTTGTACTTCAGGTCAAAGAAATGGTTTGCTTGAGAATAACCGTTGGAATGCGCTCGGCCCATGAAACCATAGCCGACCATACCGATGCGAAGAGGAATATGTGACATAGATTTTTCCCAGTTCTAGAATGAAATTTGAGTGATTAGTTCCAACCGTGCGCTTCTTGCACTTTGATCATGGTGCCCAAAATGGTGTTCCAGGTTTCGTTCTTTTCCAACGTCGCATTGGGGAACATGCAACCATCCCAACAGATGTGCTTGATGCCGCGTTTGTCAGCATCTTTCAACCAGTAACCAGCGCATTTCACGATATCTAATTTACCGTTCGGATCGTCTGCTGGACAATGTTTACCTGTCTTGTCGTGCGAACCTGCACCATGAACATGACCATCGTTTTGAGCCACATGGAAATCGATCGTCCAAGGACGCAACTTGTCAGTCATCTGCTCATAAGCGGCCCAGAATTCTGCGTCGCTGTAGCCTTCCTTCACCAACGCATGCTCGGGCGCGTTGTAGCCAAGCAAATAAAGATAAGTGTGAGCCAAGTCGGCTTGGAAACCTAAAGATTGAGGCATCCCCACTTCTTCCAACAGATTGAGCATATCGCGCCAGCTGTGCATACCGGCCCAGCAGATTTCACCTTCGGCTGCCAAGCGTTCGCCATGATCAGCGGCGATCTTGGCGGCCTTCTTGAAGGTATCCGCAATTCGCGAAGTGTTCGCTTTGGCGTTCTCTCGCCATTTCGACACACCAAACTCGGCGGAATCGATACGGATCACGCCATATTTGCGAACGCCATGCTTGTTGAAAACGCCGGCGATGCGGCAGGCAACTTTCACTGCATCCAGAAACTTTTGCTGAGCCGCATCATCACCCATCGCTGAATCGCCGACGGTACCTGGCCACACCGGAGCAACCAAAGAACCAACGGTGAACCCTTTCGATGCGATCAAATCAGCGATGCGCATCAACTCAGCATCACTCGCGTTTGGATCGGTATGAGGATGGAAAAGAAAGTAATCAATGCCATCGAACTTGCGACCATTAACATTGGCCGCAGCGGTCAAATCAAGCATTCGCTCCAAACTGATGGGGGGCTCTTGGCCAGGACCATCCCCTTTTCCAACCAAACCGGGCCACATCGCGTTGTGCAGCTTTGGCAGTGTATGCTGGCTCATGAAACAAGAACTCCAAATTCAATAGTAATAGAAGAAAAGTTGAGTCGCCGAAAGAATTCGTTCACACCGCTAATTAGCGTGAGTCAGTCCTTCTTCCATGCGCCATTGGTAGGTAAGTTCGTATGCACATCTGGGCCGAAGTATCGCAACGATTCCGAAAAACGTTCTTGGTGTGGTTTTATTCGCCAAGTCGCCCCTCGGCAAGACACGGACGGAAACCTTCACCCCCAAAAACCCCCAATTAGGCCTAGTTTCGCCACTCAAAGCCCCGAAAACCGGAGAATTCATCGCAGACCACCACCATCCATTCTTCTCGCGGAGGCGGAAGCTACCGTCTCGCTAGCCAACCGCGGTACTGCCGCGTGATGTCGCGATTTGACTATAATGCGGCCTCTCTCAATTAACCTCCCCTACGTTCGAAGGATATGAGCCGTGGCGAAAAAGGCGTGGACCCTACTGGATTGGTACGATCGAGATTCCCATCCTCCCGCAGATATCCAAACCGATAACGGCAATTTCAATGTTTATTGGGATCGCCTCCATGGCGCCCGCAGCGAAGGGGTCGAGTTACTGCGAGTCAACACCGGTCCCATGGAAGTCACCTTCCTGCCAAGTCGCGGAATGGGAATCTGGAAAATCGCCTGCGATGGAGTCGAAATCGGCTGGAACTCGCCAACTCGTGGACCCGTTCACCCTCAGTTCGTTCCCGTCTTCGATCCATCCGGCATCGGTTGGCTCGAAGGCTTCGATGAACTACTTGTACGCTGCGGACTTCAAAGCAACGGCGCACCGCAATTCAACGCTCAAGGCCAATTGCAATACCCTCTGCATGGCCGGATCGCCAACCTACCTGTCGAATATGTCGAACTGACCGTTGACACCGAAACCGATGAGATTGCCGTAGAAACAGTGACCTGCGAAACACGATTTTTGATCTATGACCTTCGCCTCAAAAGCACGGTACGTCTACAAGTTGGCAGCCGCAAATTGCATATTCAAGATACGGTACTCAACGCTTCTGCTCGACCATCGTCCATGCAATTGCTCTATCACATCAACATCGGTCGCCCCGTGCTCGAAGGTGGCAGCCAAGTTTATATTCCCACTCAACGCGTGGTACCACGCAATCCCCATGCGGCCAAAGATATCAATACATGGAACCAATATCCTGAACCCACCGATGGCTATGCCGAACAAGTTTATTTCGCTCAACCGATTGCTGATCGCGATGGCTGGACCACCACCATGCTCACCAATGCGGCTCAATCGCTTGGCGTTTCGGTTCGCAGCCAAATCTCGTCACTTCCATACTTCATCGTCTGGAAAAACACAGCCGCAGAACGCGATGGGTATGTGACCGGACTTGAACCCGCTACAGGCTTTCCCAACCCGCGCAGCTTCGAAGAAAACCATCAACGTGTCGTCCCACTTTCACCAACCGAACAAAAGAACTTTGAACTGGAATTGGAAATACTAACCAACCCAGAATCGGTTGCCGTCTGTCGACAAACCATCGAACACTTACAAGGTTCGCCACCTCGCTTAGAAAACCAACCCGATCCCGATTGGTGCTCTCCGTGAAAGCGAGCGATTACGGTTTGCTTATCTTGGTATTCGCACTGCGGTTTGCAGCGATTGCCCTTCCAGGCAACTTGTTGCAAACCGACCCTGATGGCTATCTTCGCCTAGCAAATGGACTGGTCGAGTCGGGCGTGTATGGGTTGATCGATGAAGCAGGCAGACCCCACGCAACAGCGTTCCGCCCACCACTTTACCCAGTCCTATTAGCTGCCACTATCTGGTGCACAGGCTCCGCATCGCTATGGGCCATCGCCAGCTTACATGCAGGCCTGGCAACACTTTCAGCAGCCCTGCTTCTGAGCATCGGTCGATCGCTAAATCTGCGATTCGCTACAGCTGCCTGCTTACTCTTCTCGATCGATCCATTACTAATTCGCCAGAGTCAATTGATCATGACCGAGACCGTAGCCACTTCGGTTGGTCTCTTTTCTTGGTGGCTAATGATTTATCAAGAACGACTGCGCGACCCGAATCAACCGTCGACGCTGTCACCGCTGACGAAGTGGACCTTTACGCTGCTCATCGGCATCAGTTTTGGTATCGCTACCCTTACCAGACCCACGGCCATCGTTTGGCTTGCTTTGATTGTGGCCTATTTTGTATTTCGATCGACAACACAACGGACAGTATTACTTCGACAAGCGGCCTGGCTATGCGCCGGCTGTGCGATCGTTCTGATTCCGTGGATCGCTCGTAATCGTGAACACTTTGGTAAATCGATTTGGGCAACCACTCATGGTGGATACACCTTGCTCTTGGCGAATAATTCGATCCTCTACGATCATTTCGCGACAGGGTCTGTGTCGCGCGATTGGGATGAAGATCGGTTTCATCGCGAGTGGGCTAAACGAAAAGCGGAGGCTGCGCAGAAACCCGACTATATACAACGACATCGTGAAGTGGTGGATGACGAATTTGCACAATCGGTTGCCCTCGATACGATTCGCCAGCGACCTTTGATGTTTGCGTGGTCGGCTGTGGTTCGCGTTGGCTGGCTATGGACGCCGCTCCCAAATCCCCGCCCCGACTCTTGGATCAAGTGGCCAATCACTGTTTGGTATATCTGGCTCTTTGCGTTAGCTTTGACTGGAGCGTGGGTATTGGGACGCAAAAGCTTGGAACCGACATGGTGGCTTGGCTGGCTGCTGCTGATCAGCCTCACATTAGTACACTCCGTGTATTGGAGCAATATGCGGATGCGAGCCCCTGCCCTGCCTCTCGTGTACCTACTGGCGTCTTATGGTGCTCAGTCGCTCATGACTCATGCCCTCGGCACGCTTCGGACACAGTCACAGCCCTCGCCCCCCTCCGATTACGGAAAAACGGCAAGATTTTAGCTCCTGTTAAACTAGGAAAGCGGGTCGGTACTATTTGCCATTGCCAAGAATTAAAACCACTCCTATATTCGTGGGCTTCCGTAATATTTTGACGACCAAAAGCCGAATTCCTCTCGATCTAGGATCCTGGATTGGCAAGAATTTCCGCTTCACCGGGTTGGTGAATCGGTCGATAAAACAATCACTGAAACCGTAGAATTTGTTAGTACTGAATTGGGGAAAGCCATGACGCTGGACAAGAGCCTGAAAGTCCGAGCCGGCGCTATTAAGGCTCGCAACGTTCTGACGCGTGCCGAGCGACTAAAGCGACTTCAAGAGTTGGACAAATGGAAAGAAGGCGATGCCCTCGTTGGCATGCCGAAAGTACGAGTGGTCAAGGTATCACTCAAGAAGAAGAAAAAGGTCAAGACCGAAGAAGCCGACGACAAGAAGAAGAAAAAGAAGTAGTGCGTCGTGGGAGTTGGCTCTGCCAGGCTCCTACTATTTGCAGCTTCACCGCTGCTTGATTTGCGCTGCAGCTTGAACTCTTGTTCTCGCGATAACGAAACACAAAAGCCGCCCGAGTCATCGGACGGCTTTTTTCGTTTGCCTGCGGCTGGTAATCGTCGGCGAATGGGAACCGAACAATAAACACTTGCTCTAGCACTTACTTCGATCCGCGCAGCGGATCATCAGCCTACGGTGTTAGCCACGGTTTTACCCTCCCAACAGGACACGCCCGACGGTCACTGCAAAACGCTATTCGGGGCGCGGCCAGTTAGGCTGAATCATCGAG
>JBILTA010000501.1:0-4548 GCA_044371785.1 Pirellulaceae bacterium
CTTCTTTCCCTTCTCAACCCCATCCACACTCAACACCAATTCCTTCTTTGCGGTTATTTGAGCGCGGATCTTGGTCCACTTCCCGACACAGCTATCGGGTGCAAGCAGTGTCGTAATTTTCTCACCAGATCGATAGGCAAACCCGGGCTTTCCATTCCTTACAAACATACAGAAGCCCAACGTCCTTCCCCCTCGAGCAACAATCACTCCATCTTGTTCGGCCTTTATCTCAGCATCAAGCGTAAATGCCGCCAGCGCCGGACTAATCGCCTTGTTACGAGGCACCTCAACAAAAGATTCCCCCGTGAACTTACCAACCGTGCGTCCATCGTCGAGTTTGACTGCTTGCACACCATTCAACGTACCGTGCAATTGATTCTCGGATTGATCCAAAAGCTTTGCACCTTGTACCTTATCAAATTGATATTGCAACACAACTTTGTTTGGTCCCAGAATAGGAGGGAGTTCCCGAGCCGGATCAACAGGCCGAAACTCATCCGCGTAAACTGGAACATGGTATCCAACTTCTTCCCTTTGCCGATCGTACTCGCGGGCTAGCATCTGCTTTAGCTCGATCGCCTTGGGATCGTTGATCAAATTTTTTGTTTCATAAGGGTCATTCTCTAGATCGAACATTTCGGTCCATTCCGGATGATGTGGATATTGAATCAACTTTCCTTTTGCGGTTCGAACCGCTGTCACCGACGGAACTTTAAATGGCCGTTCGAAAAAGTAACTAAAGAAAAAAGAAGTTCGCCAATCGGCAGGAGTCTCATCGCTCTCCAAAAGCTTCTTCCAACTCATCCCTTGCATCGCCTTAGGGACGTCAACTCCTGCCAACTCTAATATCGTTGGGGCTACGTCGATGTTGAGCACCATTTCATCGCGTACTTTTCCACCCGCAAACTTTTTGGGATAGCGTACCAACATCGGAATACGCATTGATTCCTCATACGCCGACCGCTTGTCTCCCAATCCATGTTCACCCAAATAGAAGCCGTTATCACTGGTGTAAACCACAACGGTGTTTTCAGTTAATCCCAACTCATCCAGAGTCTTCAGTAATTTGCCAACATTTTCGTCAATCGCACGTAAGCCGCGAAACATTCCAAGGTTCGTCTTTACAGTTTCTTTTCCGGGCTCGAGACTCGCTGGCTTGCTGCCAGTAAAACCTTCGACCACATCTCGGTAAATCGCAGGTGTAGCTAGGCTAGGAACTTTTTTTGCTTCCGCTTCCCCGTACGTGTTTGCGTGACGTTCTGGGGGAGTAAACGGACCATGACAAGTCTTGTATCCTAGCACTAATGAAAAAGGTTTCTCCTGATTCTTCTTAATGAAATCGATCGCATACTCCGTGGAAACATCGTCCACCCAACCCTTGGTAGTTGTCTTTGCGCCATTGATTTCGAAGGGGCAGTCAAAGTAAACACCTTGACCGATAAAGCTGGCTGAGTAATCGAAGCCAGGGCGTTGGCCACTCTGTGCTCCCATATGCCATTTGCCAATATAGCCGGTGGTATAGCCAGCAGCGCGAAGTAAAGAAGCGTGCGTCACGCTTTGTTCCGGAAATGGCGTATGGTTGTCAATGATTCCGTTCTTGTGCCCGTACTGGCCCGTCAAAAAAGAGGCTCGACTTGGAGCGCATAGAGCCAATACCACAAACGCATTTCTGAATCGAACACCTTCACTTGCCAACTTATCAAGATTAGGTGACTCAAGCCACGGAAACCTTCCCTTCTCCCCCTGCTCTTCTTGCACACAACTCAGGGCATCCCAGCGCTGATCGTCAGTGTAGATGAAAACGAAATTAGGGCGATCCTCAGCCACTGCTGCACGGGGAGAAATCGTAACTATGCAAGACAAGCTTAGTACAAGCCATTTAAGGTACCGATGAATCACAATACTGGTCCGCCGTATGAGAACTTCAAAACGTCACAATTCGTCAAACTTCCGATAACAATTATCGTAAATCACCAGGCTCTTAACAAGCCGATCCCCGAAACCGTCCCCCCATCAATTTTGCTGAAAAGTTCGAAATCTTCGGTTTTCGACAATTGAAAACATTGTGATCTTTATCCACACTCCCTTTTTCAAGTTAGGTCGATAAATCATGGGCTTTTGAAAACGCAACGTCCTCTCCACAACAATGACCCGTTTTTCATTCTCCGCACGGAAAAAAGTCATCTGTAACGTCTTTCCCAATAACCAAACGTCACCATCGGATGCCCCTATTGAACATTTGGTTGCCCATGACTCCATCTGCATTTGGAACAACAACTATGACCGTCCCTAACTCCGATCTCCTAACGTTTCAAATCAAGGCTATACAGGGCTCAACCTCTTTGCCTAAAGGAACCTATACGGCTGAGCTATCAGACAGAACTTTGTGCCTCCGAAAGGGACAACGACTAATCGCAGAATTCAAATCGTTAATGGCTGTGCAAAGAAAAAACTCAACACTCTAGTACTCGCAGAGGCCTCGTCAACATTCACATTCCAAGTTGCCAAAACAAACGGCTAACTTGACATCCTAACCGATGCCATCATGGGTGTTCTAACAGTCGCCCCCCCGTTCTAAGTCGAGAGAACTTTGAGTTCCCGAAGCTACTTCATATTGTGGCAGCATTGCCACTGGGTCTAGTTGGCCTCGGTGGGCTTGTTGGCGGGGCCATTGGAGGCGCGGTGACAGACCTCTACATTTACTTTGCTCGCCAACATCGATGGCCTCTTGTCTTTCGCGTCATCTCAATGCTAACAACAACAGGTTCAATTTTCTCGCTGTACGCCCTTTTTCTCTCGCTGGTTCTTCATGGCAACACCAAGCAACAGCTGACACAAACGACACCTCCATTATCAACTACGACTCCATTACCATCCGCAATCGAAACGCCATCGCCACCCAAGCCAGTAGCAATAACAGCCGTAATGTCGTCCGGCGTCTTTCGTATGGGCGTTACACAAACAGAAGCGACATCCGCAAAAGTAGCCGATGATCGAGTCCCCCTGATCATAAGCGGGGAGATGGCACCATCCGTAATACGTCGCTTCCTGACCAAGAGCCCAATTGGAAAGTCGTTGCCAAACTTTCGTCAGCACCGCGATCTTTTCACAGAATTGCTGCAGATTAATTTCTTGTATCTTGTTCCAACGAGAAGTTCCTCATCACTCCTCAACACAAACTGCTAAGAGTCTTTTGGAAATGGGAGTGCATCCCTAGTGCTTCTATTCTCTTTCTCGCCACCGACTCTGAAATGCTGACTAACGCCATCAATTTTGGTAAAATCGGGAAAGTAGCGAAAACTTAATCCAATGGATTGGACAATTCCGTGATTCAATCCTTACCCACAAGTTTTCTTGAATCGAAAGATGGCCCAGCATTATCCGTCGATTCACCCGCCAGTTTATCACAAACTGAAATAACCGCCTGCGGAACCGATCCTGTCGCATTTGGATACCGCGATGGTACCATTGCCCTAAAAGTGAGTGGGGAGTTAGATCGTCGAGAAAGCGTGAAACAAAGCACTATCCTGAATTGGCCAAGGAAACGGATTCTGATTTTCCGATGGTATCGTAGACTCAGGTATTGTGGAAGAGAAACTTAGATTCCGCCCCTGTGGAGATTCATCGATCTTACACGTCTACTCGCATCAAGTTTGGACCATCGCCATCAATCAACAAGGGGAAGCTTGGGCCTTGATTCCGCAAGTCCCTGGTGCCGCGCGGAGAGTCTTTGCGGAAACGGTCTATGGAGAACTAAAGGAAATCCTTCCAATCGATGACGCCATCGCTATCTTCGGTCGCAACAATGTCGCATTATTGACGATTGAGGATTTCACCTCAAACCTGAAGAGCAATTGACTCACTTGCTCAAAATGCTGCAAGAATAAAACCTGAAACACCGATTACAGATTCCCGGCCCCAATATCTTCGATGTAAACATCTAACTGCTGACCGATCGAGGCTTTCAGTTTCGATGGCGATACAGAATAGATCACCTGCATCACCCGTGTATCAACCCGCTCACTGACTGAGCCTGTCAGGGTGCGCTTGGGTGATACCAAAGGTTCCGTACGAACGTATTCTAACTCTACCATCTCATCCGGCTTCCCACGCAAAGCAGCATATGCTTTGGCACCGGATCGCAAGCGGGGAATCTCCGTCTCATCGATATCGACACGAACATGTAGCGGATCAATTACCCCCATCGACAAAAATGGGGTCGACACAATCGAAGCAGGTACGAATTCACCACCACGTATGGCCACACTTAAAATCGTTCCGCCAATCGGCGCCTTTACCGTCCGCATTTCAAGCAATGTTTGAGCCTTCAATAAGTTGGCCTCCGCTTGCGATACCGCTGCTTTCTGTACCGCTATGGTCGGCGGATTCTCCCCCTCTGCCAGCAAACGCAAACTGGCTTCAGCCTCCAGTAATCGCGCTCGCTCCTCCAACGTCCGAACTTTACTCGTATCCCTGTTCAACGTTCGTGTATCCAGCTCTTCTTGAGACACCGCATTCTGCAGCTGCAAACGCTTCGAACGCTCATAT
>JBILTA010000056.1:0-14292 GCA_044371785.1 Pirellulaceae bacterium
CAGGAGTCCCTCACGTTCGATCGCTACCGCCGTCTCTATTTGGCCGAATACGATCGCCGTATGCTGCGACAAAACTTAGGGATTGAAGATAGCGAGCTCGTCAATCGCCTTCACCTAGCTGGTTTTCGCAGCGAGAACGTTATGGCACTCAACACTTTGCCAGTTGTTATGACCGCCTGGGCATCTGGGACGGTAACTATCGATGAACGACGTGCTGCTGAAGTTATTGTTTTTGAGCCAGATCTAATTGCCAATGGGCCGGCGATAGAACTTTTTCGGAGCTGGTTGCAGGAGCAACCAGCGAGTGAATGGTGGCAGCTTTGGGAAGAGTTTATTGAAGCCAGAGGGGCTGTCATGTCAACGCGCAGAATAAATGAGCTAAGCCGTTCTACCTTGAGCGCGTGCCGTAAGGTGGCGATGGCTTCCGGAGGAATTTGGGGCCTAGGGAAAATTTCGCCCGCTGAGCAACGCGTGTTGATCAGAACGCAGCGCGTTTTCGAACGACTCTATTGAGCTTAATGTTCTTTGGTTCGGCAAATCGCTAGGACTCCAGGATGTTTGATTTTTCGCTCGATGGAGACAGCGAAGAATTGTTCCTGGATTCCTGGCACCTTTCCGACGCTTGCGAGCCCGTAGAGTTTTCGCACTTCTTCTTCAACGACGGTCGGAATTGCGAACAATCCGAGACCACTTCTTCCAGCTATTTTTAGCATCGCACTATCGGCAAACTCTCCGCGAATGAATGGCGTTATTTTGTTTTCGGAGAACCAACGATCCAGTTGACGACGAAGCACAGTCTCTTGCGTTGGTAGCAAAAAGGGAGCGCCGTTTAATGAAGATGGAAAGCTCCCTTTGTACCGTTTGGCCAATTCGGGCTGAGCCACAATACTAACGTCTGACGCGCCGAGTTTATGCGAATGTGCTTGAACACGATACAAGGGATCAAGGGCGGTGTCAGATAGGACTATGTCGAGCTTGTGAATCGCTAAATCGGCGATTAGATCGGCCATGTTTCCTTCGCGGCATATCAAGCGTATGGGTGGGGCAATGCTAAGTGCAGGTTGGATCAATTGGAATGCAACTAATTTGGGCATGACATCACGCACACCCACACGCAATTCCATGGGCCGGCCCACAGGTCGCCCCTTTACCATCTCCAATAGTTCGCGGCCTGTGCTGAAGATCTCTTCGGCATATTCCAGTACTTCTTTGCCCATCTCTGTAAGAGCCAGTCCACGTCCCTGCTTGGCAAACAGTCGCACGCCCAAAGACTTCTCCAATTGTCGTACCTGAACGCTTACGCTAGCGGGCGTCACGTGCAAAAGCTCGCTGGCTCTCTGAACACTACCCTCTCGAGCAACCATCCAGAAGTTCAATAAATGGTGATAGTTTAGCCAGTCCATCGAAGTACCCTATAGTTTAGATTTTCTAAAGGATTCATGCAAAGTTATTAATGTATTCAAAGTGTCTTACAGTCGTATACTACTGTA
Source organism: Pirellulaceae bacterium (assembly GCA_044371785.1). Classification (GTDB taxonomy): domain Bacteria; phylum Planctomycetota; class Planctomycetia; order Pirellulales; family Pirellulaceae; genus JAFLCP01. The sequence continues at coordinate 1,491 of JBILTA010000056.1, forward strand.
TGCATACTTCAATGGTTCGGCATAACTGAGATGGAAAGCCGAAAATTGCTGAACAATACACGTGGTGCCCAACAACATTTTTAGGGATCGTAAGATGCTCTGCCCACATTGCAATACGACCTTGTTGATGACAGAGCGACAAGGCGTTGAAATCGATTATTGTCCCAAGTGCCGTGGCGTTTGGCTTGATCGGGGAGAACTAGAAAAGTTACTCGACCGATCTGCGGAACGAGACAGTCGCGATCGTCCCCGCGATGATCGCGATCGAGAACCGCCGCGAGATGCCTATCGACATCACGACGATGATGATCACCGTCATTCCGACCCATATTACGGGAAGAGGAAGAAACGGGAGTCTTGGTTTAGTGAGTTATTTGATTTTGATTGATGGTGAGCGAACGGCAATTCGTTCGCTGCCTATGCCAATAGTGCCTTGATGACCGATGGGGATTCGACGCCTGTGAGACGCGCGTCGAGTCCTTGGAACTTGTAGGTAAATCGCATATGGTCGATGCCCATGCAATGTAAAATGGTCGCGTTAAGATCGTTGATAGAAACGGCATCTTTCACGATGTTGTAACTGAAGTCGTCCGTTTCGCCATGCACATAACCACGGCGTGTGCCTCCACCAGCCATCCACATACAGAAATTGCGAGGATGATGATCACGGCCATAATCATCTTTCGTCAAGGTACCTTGAGAGTAAACCGTGCGTCCGAACTCTCCACCCCAGATGACCAAGGTATCATCCAGCAAGCCACGTTGCTTCAGGTCCATGACTAGAGCTGCGCTCGCTTGGTCCGTTTGGCGACATTGATTCGAGATCTGGTATGGAAGTGAACCATGTTGGTCCCAGCCACGATGAAACAATTGAACGACTCGAACACCACGTTCGATCAAACGACGGGCCAATAGCGCGCTGTGCGCGAATGTACCCGGTTTGGACACGTCAGGTCCATATAGTTCTAGCGTAGCGGCTGACTCATCTTCGATGCGAGTCAAATCGGGAACACTGCTCTGCATACGAAACGCCATTTCGTATTGACTGATACGAGTTTGGGTTTCGGGGTCACCGAAACGTTGCATCGTCTTTTGGTTTAGTGCTTGTAACGCATCCAACATCTGACGACGATCGGTTCGAGCAACGCCGTCCGGATCGGGCAAGTAAAGCACCGGATCGCCCGAGCCTCGAAGTGCCACGCCGTTATAACGGGTTGGCAAAAAGCCGCTTCCCCACATCCGATTGTAAAGTGCTTGGCCATTACTATCGTTTGGGAACTGTGGGGTGAAGACAACAAACGCAGGGAGGTCGTTGTTTTCGCTACCCAAACCGTAAGCTAACCAAGATCCGAGGCTCGCCTTACCAGGTACTTCGGATCCGGTCATCACGAACGTACAAGCAGGGTCATGATTAATCGCGTTCGTATTGATCGTTTTGATGAGTGTGATGTCATCAACAATCTTGGAAGTGTAGGGCAAAATATCAGTGTTGACCCACATTCCACACTCCCCTTTTTGTTCGAATTTAAACTTCGAAGGAGCGCAGGGAAAGCGGGTTTGGCCACTGGTCATGGTCGATAGACGCTGTCCACCTTGAACGCTATCGGGCAAGTCTTTATCAAAATAGTCTTTGAGGCCCGGCTTGTAATCCCAGAGGTCTAGTTGGGACGGGCCGCCGTTCATATGCAGATAAATGATCGATTTCGCCGTTGGTTTGAAATGCGGTAAGCCTGGTAGAGCGGGGTGAACCGCAGTGGAAGAACCTTCGGCGGACACGCTTCCATTCGATAGGCCCATGGCGGCTAGCGCAACACCACCGAGTTTTAAACCGCTATCTCCGAAGAAATGACGGCGTGTTTGATTCACTTGGAATTCAAAGTGTGGATCCATGACATCCGTCCTCATTAGTTTCGGGTTAAAGTTTCATCGAGGTTGAGCATCATGCTGGAGACCAGCGAAAAGGCGGCCAGCTCAGCAACATCCAAAGTTTCATCGCGTTGCGATTCACCATAAGCGACGAGTTTCGTCGCTGCTTCTTTGTCAGCCGAATATCGTTGACGATGGAGATTCAATTGCGACTGTACAATTTGGATTTCATCTTCAGTGGGTTGTCTAGAAAGCACCTCTTGAAATACGAAGCGAATTTTGGCCGTATCGTCACCGCCACCTTCTTTCAGAGTGCGTTGGGCCAATACTCGTGCGGCCTCCACATGTTGGACATCGTTCATCAATTGCAAGGCTTGCAACGGAGTGTTGGAACGTTCTCGACGAGCACAGAACTGTTCGCGATTAGGTCCGTCGAAGTTACTCATGAAAGGCGGCGGAGCGGTCCGTTTTAGAAAGGTGTAAATGCTACGGCGATACAACGCTTCGCCCATATCTTGCGAATAGAAGCGAGTATTGGAGCCAGCGAAGCCCACGGGTTCCCAGATATTGGCGGGTTGATAAGGTTTGACGCCTTTGCCACCCATTTTGTCGATCAAGAGACCGCTAACTTTAAGTGCGTTATCCCGTATTTGCTCGGCATCCAAACGGAAGCGTGGACCTCTGGCGTAGAATCGATTCTCAAAGTCTTGAGCAAGAACGTTGGGCTCAACTCGCGAGTCTCGTTGAAACGCGGCGCTGTGAACCAACAATCGAACTAACTGCTTGATGTCCCAGCCAGATGTTTGAAAACGAACCGCTAGCCAATCGAGAAGTTCGGGATGACTGGGAAGTTCGCCTTGTGAACCGAAGTCATAACTTGATTTCACCAAGCCAACGCCAAAGAACTGTTGCCAAAAACGATTGACGGTGACTCGGGAAGTGAGTGGATGATTGGGGGCAACCAACCATTTTGCGAGATCAAGACGACTGGCTCGAGCGGCAGGATCTACTTTTTGCAACGGTGGCAAGAACGCGAAAACTTCGGGTTGAACGGGGTCACCCTTCTTGTCATAAGCTCCCCGCATCATCACGAAACTCTCTCGCGGGCTGGGCATGTCGCGAAACACAAAAGTGCTTGGAATCGAGTCTTCTAATCGTTGGCGTTCTTGTTTAAGTGTCTCAGCTTGTGTGCGAAGTTCTGTAAAGTTCGACTTCGTGGTTTCACAGACCGCTTGAACGTAGTAGCGTTGGAGAGCGGTCGAGTCGACGTCTGGCTTGGTGCCTGCCTTGGCAAGTTCTCTGATATTGTCAGGGATTCCAGGGACATCTTTACCGGTGACTTGTTGCCACCACGCTTGGAAGGATCTTTGTGGGTCCGTTGTGGGGTTGATCGCGCCAGCAACACCGACTTTGTCCCAATAAACGGTGCCTCCAAACTGTGTCATGGCGAAGCCTGTGAGACCATCGCCTGGGTTGAGGCCTACTTTATCAACGGGGATGTCCAAGCGAACCCACTTGCCAACTTCGGGCAACGGGCCCATCGCAACACGTTCGGTCGTATTGGCTGCTCCCCATTGTATAGCCTCGTAGTCACCCCAAACGGCGCGATGTTGCCAGCCGCTGCGATGATATTGCAACATGATGGACTTGGGTGGATTGGCTGGGTCAAGCCAAACATAGGCAAAGAGGTTGCCACCTTGCGGAATCATCAATGGCTCTTTGGCTTGGTCCCACACATCTTGGGCTAGGCCCGCATCGGTACGTTTAATGGCACGTTTGCCGCTGAATACGGATCCCCCTTCGAGGTTCTCGACATACTGTGTGGCAGCACCAGGAGAGGCAAACGCATGGCCTGTGGCGGGAAACTCGTCGTCCATCCAAACGTTTTCCACGATCATGGTTTCGGGCTTAGGGTCGGCCGTCGCTGGATCTTGATAAACGACCGTTGCTGCTTTTTCATCGATTTGTTTTTGAATTCCCGCCAGCTTCTCATCGATCGCCTGTTGTTGAGAGCGAATTTCTGGCATGTTCAATTTGAGAACGGGTTGAGTGAGCAGGGCGTTGCCGTCAAAGCCGGGGTCGGCTGCTGAATTGAAAAACGCATACATCTGATAGAATTCGCGTTGGCTGATCGGATCGAATTTGTGATCGTGGCAAACAGCACAACCACCAGTGAGTCCCATCCAGGCAGAGATAGTCGTGCTGGTGCGATCCACCGCATATCGATAGAGAAGTTCATCGTTGATCGATCCTCCTTCGCTGGTTGTAACATTGCAGCGATTGAAGCCTGTTGCAATCAATTGCTCTTCCGTGGGGTCGGGAAGTAGATCTCCAGCGAGTTGTGCAATCGTAAACTGATCGAAGGGTAAATTTTGATTGAAGGCGCGAATGACCCAATCGCGGTACGCCCAAGTCTGGCGTTCATTGTCCAGGTGCATGCCGTGAGTATCGGCGTATCGCGCAACATCGAGCCAATGCCGAGCCATTTCTTCACCGAACTGTGGGCTTTCAAGGTATTTTTCAACGAGCTTCGAATATGCTTGATCGCTTGTGTCATCCAAAAATGTCTTGACATCGGCTGAACTAGGGGGAAGGCCCGTCAACGCAAATGCCAAACGCCGTATCAATATTTCCTTAGGCGCTATGGGGCCAGCTTGGAGATTGAGTTCGTCTAGCTTTTGGCCCAGGAATAAATCAATCTCATTAAGGGTTGGTTGAGATGTGCTGGGGAGCGCAACCGATTGAGGTATTTCGAAGGACCAATGTTTGGCGTACTTAGCCCCTTCTTCAATCCAACGTTTGATGATGGCTCGTTCCGCTTCCGTCAATTCTTTATGACTATCGGGTGGAGGCATAATGGTTTCGGGATCGGTGGTTGTCACCCTAGCCCATACTTCGCTCTTGGAAAGGTCACCAGGTGTTATGGCAACTGGTGAGCGAGCGTTATCGAAGGCCGCTTCAGGGATATCAAGTCGTAGATCGGCCTGACGATGTCCTGGATCAAAACCGTGACAAGCAAAACACTTGTCCGACAAGATGGGACGAATGTCACGATTAAAATCAACCGGCTTTGGCTCGGAAGCATGCAACAGACCCAATAGCAGTATGGGAAGCGAGCAGCAGGCGGCCGTGCATTGGATGACCCAACGCGAGTATGAAAAGAACATGAGCGTCTCCTGAAACGTAGGACGCGTTTTAAGTGGCGGGATTAAAAAAGGCGGGGTGAGAAAGTGAGTAACAACTTTCTCGACCCCTGTATTCTATACGAAACGGAAGTGTTGCTCAATTAAAGGCCGTGTCCTGATTCGATCTTTTCGACAGGTTGATTCCCATCGAGGCTCGCTAAAAAGGCGACCAAATCTCTCAACTCACGGTCTGACAGGTATTTGTATAGATCTAATGGCATGGAAGATTTGCCTTTGCGACGATCGGTTATCGAGTCCACGGGGATAGTGACATTTTTGCCGTCTGCCAAAACTAGAACGAGTTCACTATCGCTTTCGGACTTAACAATTCCCGTGAATATCTCATCGTCTTCGGTCAATACGATGGCGGTTTCAAAATTCTGGGCAATGGTCGCGTCGGGAAGTACGACGGCTTCCAGAAGGTAACGACGATCTTTTTGTTTGGCTATGCCTGTGAGGACCGGGCCAACTTCGCCACCTTTGCTGCCAATCTTATGGCATCGAACACACGAGAGTTCTGAGCGAGTATAGAAGAGTACTTCACCCGCCGAAGCGTCCCCTCCTTCAAGTACATGCAAGTAGCTTCCAAGTTTGTCTTCCGCTGCGAGTTTATCGCGGAATTCTCCTAAGCTTTTGGCGACTGCATCATCCAGTTTTCCGACGGAGCCTTCGATCACGTTGAGCCAACTGTCCTGCGGCAATTTGCCGTCGACGATTGCTTGGGCACCTTGCGTCAAAATAGCCTTACCTTTGTCACCTGGCAGTGCAGCAACCGTGTCCCAGGCGAGTTGACGTTCCGTCTGATCGGTCGATTGAACTCGTTCGGCAAGTGGCTTGATTGCTTCATCTGGCCTTAGTTTAGCTAATAGTTTCAAGGCGACGGATCGCACTTCAACGGAATTGTCGTTCAAGCGAGGTTGAATCAAAGACAGGGCTTTGTCGCCTTCGAGTCCCACTAGTGCTTCAAGCGCTTGGGCCTTGGCAATTGGGCTTCCATCTTCGCTGGTAACGACTTGGGTAAGTAGAGGAACAACCTCGGTGATTCCAAGGTCGGCGGCCACCGTCAATGTTGTCTGGCGAATCTTCTCTGAGCTGGCAACCAATTTAGGTAAAGATTGTCGAAGGGTAGCGACAACTGCGTCAGAAGATCGACCTGGAGTGAGTGGAAGATATCGATTCATCACACGATCGTTTAGGCCAGGTTTGGACCATAATGCCAACATGTCTAGAGCCTCGAGGCGGAGTGATTCGTCGCGTGAAGAGTCGGCAGCGTAGGCTACGATTCCCTCGACGTCACGGTTTCGGCCTAAGCGGAAAGCCGCATTGAGGGCGCGATGTTCAAAGGCAAATGATTTTGGACCACTACTAAGAGCGTTGGCCAAAGCCTCCATCGCGCCAGCATGCAAAGCGGGTTCGTCGTTGATAGCGCGAGCAGCTTCCGTTGCGACGACCGCATCGTAGTCGGCAATAAACTGTGCGACTTCGGCCGAGAGCTGTTTGCGTAGAGCAACTACAGCTGCAAGGCGAACAGATTTGCTAGGATGAGACTTTAAAGCTGCAAGTTTGGAGCTGTCTGCAATTCCTTTGAGGGCCATGATACCACCGTGCCGAAGCATAGGATCCGTATCATTACCTGCTGCATTGGCATTTGCCATCAACATCTTGAGAACAGGCTCAAAAGCGGATTCGATGTTCAGTAAACCAGAGGCAAGAGCCGCGTGGTAACGAACGGCCGCATCTTCATGAGAAACTAGAGCTGCGATTTTTGCTTTGACGCTATCGGCGACAGCAGAAGGGGTTGAGTCTGCGATTGCATCCAACGTCGAGCAGAGAATTTCGATATCCGAATCACTTAAAGCGTTTGCAAGTGCAGTGACAGCTTTCGTTGAATCTTCGGCTTGAGATTTAATGACGGGGGATTGGCGACTAAATTGACCGAGTCCCCAGATGGCGTGTAGTTTCGGCAAGCGGTCCTGCGAACTTGCCAAAACCTTAATGAGCGCGTTTAATTCCCCGCGAGCAGCAATTTCAAGCTGAGCTTCTTGTCGCACGCGGCGATCGGGATGGGAGAGCAAAGTGGCGAGAGTTTCGATGGCACGATCTTTCATCCCTTCACGCAAAAGAGCCATAGTTTGTTTGACGAGGGTGCTATCGAGTTGTTTCGGATCACCAAAGCGGTAGATACGTCCTTTACCTTCCCCATTCCATCCGTTCACCCAATCGCTGACATAAATGTATCCATCGGGACCAAAGTCGACATCGGTCGCAAGAATTTGCCAAATCGGTTGAGCATCGTCGACGACTTTGAAAAAAGCTCCATCGCGTTCAAGGCGAATGGTGCGTATGCCACTGTTCGCGGGTCCACCACGGAAGTCGCACAAAAAGAAGGTGTTTTTGTATTCGTCGCTGAGGCCAGTGCCAGGGTAAGAGGTTAAGCCAGAGGGGCCATCACCGAAGTTGATGATGGGTGGGACGATGTAGGCAGGTGTCGAGGGTTGGTAAGGTTGCCACAATTGGTCACGATTGAATGGACCGCGATCGGGAAGATACTGATAGAACATGCGCCAGCCTGAATCGCCACCTCGAGCAACATATACCCACCGGGCTTTGTCGCCGCTGTCAGAGTTGTTGTCGCCGGTGAAGAGATTTCCGTGGTCATCGAAGGCGAGTTCTTGCGGATTGCGAAGTCCAACCGCGTAGAGTTCCAAGTTACTGCCATCGAGTTCGCAGCGAAATACGGCGCCACATTCAGGATTGGCCAGCAAACCATTTTTCGTTTGGACATGAAAACCGCGATCACCGATCGAGAAATAGAGTCGTCCATCGGGGCCAATGATCAGGCCATGCATGTCATGTCCACGAAAGGCGACGCGTACCCCGAAGCCGTCATAAAGAACTTCGCGGCGATCGGCGACCCCATCGTTATTGTCGTCGGACAATTTCCATAACTTAGGTATGCAAGTGTAATAGGCATCATTGCCCCGCACCAAAACACCCGCTCCAGTTCCATCTTCAATGCGATTAAAGTGATCGGCGAAAACAAGTGATGTTTCATACTTGCCGTCACCATCGTTATCTTTGAGAAGACGAATACGATCATCTTTTAATTCATATTCAATCGCTTTATCACCTAAGAGTTCGCGATGGAAGCGAATACGATCTTCGACCGTCATCGCAGCGAGATCTGCTTGCAGCCATTTTTCATCATGGCTGCGGTTGTCGGTGACACCGATACCTTGCCGAAACGACTCACAAACAAAAATGCGTCCACTGTGGTCAATATAAAAAGCGACGGGGTTGGCAAGTTCTGGTTCAGCCGCGACCAATTGGCTGATCCAGCCTTCTGGTTTACGAAAGCTGGCAAGAGCTTTTTCCCCTTCGTCACTTGCTGCGGCTATTTTGGGCGTTTCAGGTTCAGGAGTATCAGATTTAGGGGGGCTGGTTTTGTCTTGTGCAGGTGCGGATTGGGCCAGCGACAAAACACACAAGCCGAGCAGGACACCGATGACTCTTGGCAGAAGGGAGGAAAATCGATGTGAAGATGAACTTGAAGTGCGCATGGATGAATTAAAACTCTTAGAAACGAACCAGGTCAGCGTCCCAGATGAAGCTTCCATTCTAGTCCGAAGGGAGCAAATCACCAGGGTATAACCGCAGAATCGCGCTGGAATATAACTGCTGTAAGTGTTTAATGGGAAACGATTTGCGATGATTGAAGTAGTTGGTTACTTCATGTCGCCTTCGCCCAGCACAACGGCGATTTCACGTCTCTGTCGTTGTCGAACTACGGTCAGCAGTACCGTTTCGCCGGGGCGTTTTTCTTCGATGACGGAGAGGAGGTCATCCGCTGTTTGAACAGGTCTCCCATCGACGGCTTCGATCATGTCAGCCGTCGAGATATCGGGTCGAATTTCGCTGAAAACGCCCAACGGTCCGGTCCGTGTACGGCGGTTAAAGGTGACGCCTTGCAGTCCAGCTTTTTCGGCGGGCCCACCTGGCGTCACACGCACGATTAGAAGACCTTTTTCAGATTTATAAACTTGTTCGATACCAATAGCGGGGCGTACGACTCGACCGCTGGCAATGAGTTGTGGCACGACGCGACTGAGCGTTGTGGCGGGGATGGCAAATCCGATACCTGCGTTATCGCCGGTACTGGTAGCGATGGCGGTGTTCATACCGATCAAGCGACCTTGCGAATTGATCAAGGGGCCACCAGAGTTACCCTGATTAAGTGCGGCGTCAATCTGAATCACTGACTTAATAGTTCTTTCATTGCGACTGGGTAGTTGTCGGTTCAAGCTGGAGATGATGCCGGTGGACATGGTCCGTTCGAATCCGAATGGATTACCGATTGCATAGATGCGTTGTCCCACACGCAAGCGTTGTGCATCACCCCATTCGATGGGGAAAAGGCTTTCTGCTGGAGCATCGATCTTAATGACGGCAACGTCGTTATCTGGGTCGATGCCGACGATGCTCGCGGAGTGGGATTGGCCTGTATACAGCATGACGGTGATATCGCGCGCACCCTCAATGACATGGTAATTGGTGAGTATATGTCCTTGTTGATCGATGACCGAGCCGCTGCCGGAACCTTCAACGCGCGCATAAGAGAAAAAGGACTCCGGTTGGATACTCTTGGTTTGGATGTTGACGACGCTGCGATTGCATTTTTCGTAGACCATGATGTTGGTCCGTTCTTCGGGCGTCATCCATTCTTCAAAGAGAGGTGGTTGGGCGGGACTCGCGGGGAAAGGGTTTACAGCTGGGGGAGGCTGGACACTTGGGGTACCCGTCTGGGCAAAAGCGACGTTGGTGAAGGCCGCATTGTGAAAGTAGAGCATCTCCACCACACGACTCGCCAAAAGTAGAACAATACATCCTGCCAACAATAAGCCCGCTTTTCGCAACATGCCGTTTCCCTTTTATTGATCCGTCCGTTTAGGAAAAGTTACCAGACCGTCCTATTGTTAGAAACTTCACACGTTTTTCCAAGTCCAGACTACGCAATGCGTGCGAATTACAGAATCGCCAATGCCCGAAGAATCGGTATGCCCGTGTCAATCTGGTCCGGAAAAGAAAGATGTTTGCACAACGCAAGCTTTGCGGCAAAGGAAAAAGGTACGGGGAATCGATAACGTTCTCCAGAAGCCAAATCCCAAGCGAGTCTCAACCTTCGACGGCTCCATCCGGACAGTTACCCACCCATCATAACCTTCGCCAGCCCACTGGGCGACGCACGCACCAAATCGGCTGACATGTTGGAGAATAAAAGGATGTTTAAATCACTACGGAATTTCTTTATTGCTCTCGGTTTTGCGGGCTACTTCACCCTAGGTGGAGTAGCGATGGCAAAGAACGCAGAGAGCTGGTTAGCACCTGTTTGCTACCACGACTTGCCGGAATACGGCAACTACCGCTGGAACTGCTTATTACCGCCACCTCCAGTGCCTGACGATTATCCTGCAAGTGTTGCTGCTGCTGAAATTGCCGTGACATTGCCTGAATTTGCGAATGCCCCCGAAGTTGGCAATCCTCCTATGCCTACAGCACCCGAGCTGGCGGAAGTGTGGGAAGAGTTTGCTATGCAAGAGAACGACGCTCAAGCAAATGTGGCACTTATTGAACAACCCGTCTATTTTTCCGCAACCGACATTCGACGTCGCGATTGGTGGACCCCCACGTTTATCGTAAACGATAGCCCGCTAGTCACGCCACCTGTTGTCGATGAATCATGCCACACTCAATGGTATGGTTGCGAAGAAGAAGCGATTGATTCGTATGCCATGTTAGAGGCAGCGATGTTCGCTGATGAGAGTGGCGAGGTTTTCGAAAGCGACGCCGCCGATTATCCCATCGAGGAAGTGGTAGCTAAGCCAGTTTCGATTCCAGCTGATTGTGTTGCCGAATTAATGGCAGCAGAATGGATGATGGTTCAAGAGGCTTTAGATTTAGCCGCAAAGTTTGACCTTGCTGTTGTTTCGGAATATGCAGCCGATGCGATTGCATCATCGGCTCCTTGGATTGTAGCTAAGCCTATCGAAATTGTGGTCGAAGAACCCAAGAGCGAAGATGCTATCGCGGACGAACTTTTCGCGAGCAGCGATTCATCGATAGATGAAGAACAACAGTCGGCTGGTTTCACAGCGTATACCTGCATGATTCCCTACTCACTGACTGCAAGTGCCGAAGAGTCGCCAGCCAACTATGCTCAAGATAGCGAAATCACCGAGACCTTGGTCGATGATCGGGTTGAAACGGCTGCTACGATGCAAAAATTGGCTCGCCAGCTAGATTGGGTTGGCTTGAACATCCTGCGAGTGGCTGATCACTTGGATTCGTGGGCCAATCAAGCCTTGTTGCGACATCGAGCAGGTCAAGTGCGATAATCTAATCCAGCAAGTACTGATACAGAGCTTTTTACTGGAGCGGTCCTGCAAGTTCCTTCTCCCTGGGCTTGCAGGACTTTTCTAGTCAGTTCGACCGAAAGATACCATCGAACGATTTCAATCAAACGATCGCAATCGATGGAAGCGATACAAAATGGATCGTAAAGGATTTTAATCTTCATATCAGGAGAATGGATTGTGATTGCATTATTGATCGTCGTCCTCACCGTCTGGATGCAACGGATCATCCGGATCAAAAAAGAAGTCGCCTAATCCTAAAGGCAATGACTGTTCTCCCAAAGAACGCTGCTTTCGCTTTGCCAATTCTTCTAAGTCTAATGCATCTTGTCCCAGGCAATGGTACAGCGCTTCACGCCAAACAGCATCTTTGGCAATCGGGTGTTGAGTGTTTTGAGCTAAGCGTTTGAGTGCATAACGCAGCATGTTGATTCCATCACGTGATGAAAAGTCTAGGCTGAGTTCATGTGAGCGCTGTAAAAAGTCGACCGTCAGGCCAAGCAAGTCGTCTTCCGCGAACGGCAGATGATATTTTAGAATTGCCAATTCATCTTGTCGATTGGGAAAGCCGAGGGGTAGTGTCGGTTGCAAACGCGACATGATGTAATCAGGGATTTCATAAGTTGAATCATCTTGGTTCATCGTTACAGCACATCGAAAGTTGGGATGTGCGGGAATAGTGATGCCGGCCACAATCGACTCAACGTAGCGGCGCTGGTCTAATAGTGGAGCTAAGCTAGCCCATGACTTCTCATTCATGCGATTCCCTTCATCCAGAATGCAAACAGAGCCAGTGATCATGGCCGTTACAAGTGGGGATGCGTGATAGGAAATCTTCCCTTCCGCCGAAAGGACTGGCGTTACGAGCAGATCTTCTGGGCGGGTATCGGCTGTGCATTGATAGACAAAAAGGTCTTGCTTTCGTAGTCGGGCAGCCGACATCGCGAGTACTGTCTTACCAACTCCCGGCACACCAACCAAGCGAGGTGTTAGGGGAAGATCTCGTTCGTCGATCGTTAGCCAGCAGGCGAGCAACTGCAATAAGATCTCATCCTGTCCAATCCATTCCGCTTTATGTTCCAAAGGATGGGATAATTTTAAGGGGACCCCATCAATGGTCACCACACCTGTCGAACCAGTGCGCATCGTGCAACCTTTTCGAATACTGAAAACAATCAAACTGGCAATCTGCGAGTGTCTGTACTTCTACCGTTAATATGCAAACGTCTAGATTTTAGGAGTGTCAGCATTCAGAGTCGAGGTAAACCGACCATGCACCTGACCGGATACTCTCACGCAGTACAGATTCGTATTGTAACCGAATCAGGTCCCGTCGAGGGG
>JBILTA010000825.1:0-4540 GCA_044371785.1 Pirellulaceae bacterium
CATGGATCACCTACGATTGCAGGTGACTCGATTTATCTGGCCACCTGTGATGAGAGCCAAGGGAGTCAATCCGTTTTGGCGTTCGATCGCGAATCGGGCCAACTCAAATGGACAACGGTGGTGCATGAAAGTGGCGCGATGCTCAAGAACGCGAAGTCATCTGGAGCATCTTCGTCCATTGCAACTGACGGCGACCATCTCTTTATCAATTTCGCAACTGGCGGCAAAGTGATACTGAGCTCACTAAGTTTAGAGGGGCGTATCCTGTGGCAACAAACGGTATGTGATTATCAAATCCATCAAGGTTATGGTGCCTCACCCGCACTCTACGAAGATTTAGTTTATTCCGTAGCGGATACAAAAGGGGGTGGTGCAATCGCCGCCTTCGAGCGAAAAACGGGCAAACTCGTTTGGAAACAAGCTCGCCCATCCAATCCCAATTATCCTTCGCCGATTGTATTGAACGTCGCCGGCAAACCGCAACTGATTCTAACTGGTTGTGACACAACCATAAGCTACCATCCTAAGACCGGCGAAGTGTTGTGGGAAGTTGCCGGAGCTACCACTGAATGTGTGACCACGACGGTGACCGATGGTATGCATGTCTATTCGTCTGGTGGTTATCCCAAGAATCATATATCTGCCATTCGCGCGGACGGTAGCAAAACCATTACCTGGGAAAATGATGAGCGCGTTTATGTACCATCGATGGTGATCAAAGATGGCTATATTTATGCGGTGCTTGACGCAGGTATTGCGGCATGCTGGAAAAGCGACACTGGCAAACAGATGTGGAAGGGCCGTCTCGGTAGCGACATTAGCGCATCGCCGATTTTGGTCGGAAACAAAATCTATGCGATTAACGAAAAGAGCGAGGGTTTTGTCTTCGAAGCAACTCCAAAAGAACTGAAGCTATTGGGCAAATGTTCGATTGGGGATGAAATGTTCGCCTCACCCATCGTCGCCGACGGACGCATCTATCTCCGTGTCGCATTTTATGACGGCGATAAACGTTCTGAACGCTTGGTTTGCATATCGGAATAGTGAAAAACCGGTCAACCGTTTTTCCCTGCACTCATAGAATAAATGCACAAACCCCATCATAAGTGGTGTTTTTGTCAAAAAAATCCCTTAAGTCTTTTTTTGATTTGTTGTAATCACCTTCGGTATGCTGTATCAATTATTCCGTCTTATAAAAGGGCGCAGCTTATCTTGATGCACTCCTCTGTCTAGTTCTCGCAGTACGCAATGTTTCGAAAGCTTGATACTTTATTTCAAGTTGACAGTCTCGTCGTGCAATACAACGTGTAATGACGACTTGCGGTTAAACTCTGTAACACACTATTCCGCACCTGTTCTCTCCGAATGATTTGGGGGCTTTGCAGTATGCGTTCAACACGTTTCATTCTCTGGGCTAAACTCGTCAAACTCGCTAAGAGCCGCCGCGAAAAGAATCGTAAGCGTCTCCTCTTCCGCTCCTCGCTTGTCGAACAATTCGAAAAGCGAGAATTGATGGCTTTTGAAGTCACCAATATCCAGCTTGTCAGCGATACGGGAATCAGTGCGACGGACAAGATCAGCTACGATCCGAGGTTGCAAGGAACGGTCACCAATTCTTCTGGTGGAGGACTTGGGGGCGTTGGCGGGCTGCCCGGAGGCCCGAGTTTGGTCAATTTGAATATCCAATTTGACCACCAGGGTGACGGCATTGGTGACGGTTCCGTGATGGTCGATAGCTCCATGAGTTTTCAATACGACCCGCGCACTAGCGATCCGGGGCTGAGTTTCTATGTCGGTCCCTTTTCTCCTAAATACCGCATCCTTGAATACGACAACTTCAATCAATTGATCGCAACCGGCTCCTGGAATACGTTTTCCATGACGCTCGAAACCGTTGCTTCCGGTGAGATCCAAGTTCAAGATGCACTACATAATAACTTGCATCATCAAGGAAGTTTTCATTTCGGTGATGCTGATGTAGGGGCAATATTGTCGCATACCTTCACCATCACCAACACAGCCAGCCCAACAGATCCCAACGCAATCCTCCGCCTCAATACAACGGGCATTCAACTCCCGCCAGGCTTTTCCATCACTCAACCATTTGCTGCGACTGTGGCACCTGGCGACGAAACAGCGTTCACTGTAAGTGTCGATACCAGTGTGGCTGGACCACGTTGGGGCACATTCTCGTTCGGAACCAGCGACAGCGATGAAAATCCATTTGTGCTTTCCTTTACAGCCGACGTGCTGAGCCTCGCACCCGAAATCGATATTCGCAACGAAGCCACCGGCGCTTCATTGGTCGATGGATCGGGGTCGATTAACTTTGGTTCCACCGAAATCGCTACTCCCGTTCAACGTTCGATCCGAATCTCCAACTATGGACGAACGGCGCTGAATCTCGGTGTGCCCACAGTAGGCAGCGGCTTTGCTGTTGTCTCCGCCGTGCCTTCATCCCTGCCATCGAACTCTTCCGTGGTTGTCACCCTGGAAATGTCAGCCGCCGCGATCGGCTCGCTCAATGTCCCTTTTTCCATAACAAGTACCGATTCAAACGAAAGTCCCTATGACTTTACTTTAGTTGGCACCGTTACCGCTGCGTCCGCACCGTATGTCGATCAATTCCGACTCGCTTCCAATGACGGTGTTTCAGCCACCGACAACATCAGCTCCAATCCCACAGTCACGGGATACGCCAAAGGTGCGTTCCATGGACAGTCCGTGCGCATTGAATTTGATCATTATGGGACGGGCCAAGTCGGCGGTTCGGTCACAGTAAACACAGTCGGCGACTTATTCACTTACGATCCACGTACCACCGACTCGAGTCTCGTTGGCTACACCGGTCGCCTCCCATTTCGTTATCGCCTGATTCATCTCAATAGCGCTGGCAATGTCATCACGACTGGCAACTGGGTAAGCTATCCAATCGTTGTCGATGGAACGGCAGCGACGAGTGGTCTTAGCCTCAGTGGCTTCTCCTTGGTACGGGACACCGGTACCTCGATTGTCGACCGTGTCACTACCGATCCACGCATTCAAGCCACACTAGTTGGCGACCGAGCCGGCGCAACCGTTCGCATCGAATTCGACCAGCAAGGCAATGGCAACGTGACTCGCTATGTGGAGTTTCCGTCGGGCAGTAACTCCGTAACCTATGATCCGCGCACCGGTGATACATCCCTTCTCGGAAAAGTGGGCCCGGTCGAATTGAAGTACCGGCTCACACGTCTCGACAGTGCAGGTACTGTATTGTCTTCGAGCCCATGGATCACCTTCGCTTATGAACTGGCCGCGCTGCCGACTTCTACCTTTGAAGTGCGAAACCTCCGGCTGGTTAATGACACCGGAACTTCGGCAACCGACAAAGTTACTTCTGATCCGACCTTAACCGGAAATTTGCTCGATACAGGCACTCCACCCAAGGAGGTCGCCTATTCTCTCGTTCAATTTGATCACAATGGTGACGGTCTCGCAGACGGTAATGCGTTGACCGACGATCTCGGCGTATTCGAATATCGACCACTCGGGCTGACGTATACAACACACACGCTTCGAGTACGCTCAGCGCAATACGATGTTGCCTACGGTTCGTACTTGCTGGGCCCATGGTCCGAAATTCCTATCCACTACATCGCCCCACCAGCCCCACAATTCACGAGCCTGGCTCTCGTTTCGGACACCGGTGTTTCAAGCACCGATAAGATTACCGATAACCCTGCTATTGTCGGAACGCTTACACTCGATGATCGCCCTGTTTCAGATTACCTCGTGTACATCGATCACAACGGGAACGGCTCCGCCGATGGCACAGCGATCACGGATCGCTACGGCAATTTCGTCTATCGTCCCCAGAATTTACCCACGGGGCCTGTGACACTCTCGCTGATAACCGCCTATTGGGATAGCAACCTGCAGTCAACCGTGTATTCGCAGCCGATCACATTCCAATACACCTATCTCCCAGCACCCCTGCCAAGTATTGAGTGGCTCGAAATCGCTATCGACGATGGTGAAAACAAGTTTGATCGCCAAACTTCTTCATCCTTGATCGCCGGACAACTGTCCACATCTGCCGTTCATGCTGGCGTTCAAATTCAATTTGACAATGATGGTAACGGAACCGTCGATGGAGTGGCCATTACCGATTCGTTCGGCGCCATCATGTACCGTCCATTCGGACTTGCCCCTGGCGCGGTCGAAGTCAGCGCACGGGTGAATCACTGGAATGCCGATCAGGCACAATGGGTAACTGGGCCCTGGAAGGACGTCAGTTTCGTTTTAGTAGCCTCCAATGCCTCCTCGATGAATGTCACTTCCTTAGGACTACGACGCGATACGGGTGTCAGCTCCTCAGATAAGACCAGCAGCGAAGGGACTATCGTAGGGCAAATCGGGTATGGAGGCTCTGGTACTTCGGTATCCATAACCTCACTCTCCAATCAACGAGTCGAATTCGATGAAAACGGTGATGATGTCATCGACGGAATCACCTTTACAGAGGCCGATGGAAAATTCCAATACACACCTAAGTCAT
>JBILTA010000502.1:0-4534 GCA_044371785.1 Pirellulaceae bacterium
TGCTACTGAATCGGACATCAATGATTGTCTGGAAGCAGCGAAGCTTCCGCGCCACGGCAAGATTCGTTTATGCGATGGTCGAACGGGCGAACAGATGGAACAAGAAACAACTGTAGGTTACATCTATATGTTGAAACTCCATCACTTGGTTGATGATAAAGTTCATGCTCGTTCCACTGGACCTTACTCGCTTATTACTCAACAACCGTTGGGTGGTAAAGCTCGCTTCGGTGGTCAACGCTTCGGGGAGATGGAAGTGTGGGCCTTGGAAGCGTATGGTGCCGCTTACATCTTGCAAGAGTTGTTGACGGTGAAGAGCGACGACGTCGAAGGTCGTACCAAGATTTACGAGTCGATGGTTAAAGGTGAAAATACGTTGGAAGCTGGCACACCAGCTAGCTTTGACGTTCTCACCAACGAAATTCGCGGCCTAGCTCTTAACATGCGTTTAGAGAAGCGTCGCCTGTAAAGATTGAATTACGAAGTGAAGGGCTTCGGCTCTTCACTTCTCCTTTGCTTTTCACCGGTATGAATAGCACATAGACCTTATAAGTGGCACTTGTTGATTCCAGGAATGGACGAGTGCCCAACAGACATACGATCGAGAGTCACTTCGGTGACGCTGACCCCCAAAAGGAGCCTTTGTTAATGGCCATTGGCGAAACAACTTACGATCGCGTAAACGATTACACTTCGGTAAAGATCAGTCTTGCTCGCCCGCAAGATATTCGAAGCTGGTCTTTCGGCGAAGTGAAGAAACCAGAAACCATCAACTACCGAACTTATCGACCAGAAAAAGATGGTCTGTTCTGTGAACGTATTTTCGGCCCTGAAAAGGACTGGGAGTGTGCTTGCGGCAAGTATCGTGGCATGAAATACAAGGGCATGATTTGCGATCGCTGCGGTGTGAAAGTGACACACAGTCGCGTGCGTCGTAAACGCATGGGCCACGTCGAACTTGCTGCTCCTGTTGTTCACATTTGGTTCTTCAAAGCAATGCCGAGCCGACTCGGTACCCTGCTCGATATGAAAACCAGCAGCTTGGAAAAGGTGATTTATTTCCAAGACTACGTCGTGATCAACAAGGGTGAAACTGATCTAGAAAATCAGCAACTGTTGACCGAAGAAGAGTATCGCGCCGCCAAAGCTCAATGGGGCGATAACGCATTCGAAGCCGATATGGGCGCGGAAGCCGTTCGCAAACTGTTGGCTGCGTTAGATTTGGTCAAGCTTTCTGAAGATTTGCGCCTCGATCTGGTAAAGACCGATAGCAAACAAAAGAAGAAGGATTTGATCAATCGTTTGAAATTGGTTGAATCGATTCGCGATAGTGATAATCGTCCCGAATGGATGGTCTTGGATGTGATTCCGGTGATTCCACCCGATCTGCGTCCATTGGTTTTGCTGGATAGCGGTAACTTCGCGACCAGCGATTTGAACGACCTCTATCGTCGTATTATTAACCGTAACACCCGCTTGCGTAAACTTGTGGATTTGAATGCTCCAGAAGTTATCATTCGCAACGAAAAGCGTATGTTGCAGCAGTCTGTTGACGCGTTGTTTGATAACAACCGCTGCAAACGACCTGTTCTTGGCTCCAGCAACCGACCTTTGAAATCTTTGACCGATATGATCAAAGGTAAGCAAGGTCGTTTCCGTGAAAACTTGCTGGGTAAACGCGTTGACTATTCAGCTCGTAGCGTGATCGTTATTGGACCGCGTTTGAAGTTGCATCAGTGCGGTCTACCAAAGAAGATCGCGTTGGAACTCTATCAACCATTCATTATTCGTCGCTTGAAAGAACTTGGTCATGCGGACACGATCAAGTCGGCCAAGAAAATGTTGGAGCGCAAGGATGAAGAAGTGTGGGATATTTTGGAACAGGTGATTCGCAATCACCCAGTTCTGCTCAACCGAGCTCCTACACTTCACCGTATGGGTATCCAAGCTTTCGAACCGATCTTGGTTGAAGGTAACGCGATTCACTTGCATCCGTTGGTTTGCAAAGGTTTCAACGCTGACTTCGACGGTGACCAGATGGCAGTGCACTTGCCATTGTCGATCGAAGCGCAGGTCGAAGCCCATACTTTGATGATGAGCACTCACAACATCTTTGCACCAAGTAATGGTAAGCCCATTATGAGTCCTTCGCAGGACACGGTGATGGGTTGCTATTACATCTCGATCGAACTGCCGAACCGTAAGGGGCAAGGCATGACGTTCTCCTCGTTGGAAGAAGCGGAAACCGCCTTCCAACAAGGTGTGATCGATTTGCATGCGAAGATTAAAGTTCGTTTGCCCAAATATCGCAAAGTGAAGGGGGAAACCGAAGGCAAGGGTGCCCCTGAAGGTGTAGCAACTCCAGCGAAGATCGAGACCATCAAGGGTGGACAGATCATCGAAACCACCTACGGACGCGTCGTCTTCAACAAGATGCTGCCCGCAGGAATGGACTTCTACAATCAATCGTTCCGAAGCCCTGACTTGGCTTCGGTTATCTCGGACTGCTATCAGAGATTGGGACGCCGAGCGACCATCAATTTGCTCGACGATATGAACCAACTTGGATTCCGCGAGGCAACTCGCAGCGGTCTATCCTTCGGTACCGACGACCTCGTGACTCCAAAGTCGAAGTCACAGCATTTGTCGGCTGCTGAAAAGGAAGTGATGAAGCTGACCAAGTTGTATGATCATGGTCGTATTACAGCTCTGGAACGCTACAACAAGGTTCTCGATACCTGGACTCATGCTCGTGAAGAAATCACGAAAGACATGTTGAAAGTGATGCAACATGACGACCGTGGTGGTTCCGGTTACGTCAACCCGGTTTACTTGATGGCTCACTCTGGTGCTCGAGGGGGTATCGAACAGATTCGTCAGTTGGCTGGTATGCGTGGTTTGATGGCTAAGCCAACCGGTGAAATCATCGAAACGCCTATTAAGGCGAACTTCCGCGAAGGTTTGACGGTACTTGAGTACTTCTCTAGTACGCACGGTGCTCGTAAAGGTTTGGCTGATACGGCATTGAAGACAGCTGACTCGGGTTATTTGACCCGTAAATTGGCTGACGTTGCTCAGAACGTTGTGATCACGATGCATGACTGTGCGACGACTCAAGGTATTACCAAGGGTACCATTTATCGTGGTGAGAAGATTGAAGTTCATTTGGCGGATGCGATCAATGGTCGCGTGAGCCGTCAAAACATCGTCGATCCTGTCTCCAAGCAAGTGGTCGTACACGAAAATGAAATGATCATTCCGACCGTTGCAAGACAAATCGAGAAGTTGGGCTTGGACAAAATCCAGGTTCGCAGCCCGATGACTTGCGATGCTGCTCTTGGAGTGTGCCGCTTGTGCTACGGCATGGACATGTCTACCGGATCGTTGGTCGAAGAAGGCATGGCCGTCGGTATCATCGCTGCTCAATCCATCGGTGAGCCCGGTACTCAGTTGACCATGCGTACGTTCCACGTCGGTGGTACGGCGAACACTCAGGTGGGTGAAAGCGATATTAAAGTTCGTAAGGGCGGTATCGTTCGATTTACTCGCCTCCGCGTGGTTCGCAATCAAGAAGGTCGAGACGTGGTTCTCACGCGAAGTAGCGAAATCGCGATCTTGGAACCTGGTACCGGTCGTGAAATGGAAAAGTACGATATCCCAACGGGTGCTGTACTAAACGTAAAAGAAAACGACATCGTGACCAAGGGCCAGGTCTTGTGCGAGTGGAACCCACACAAGATTCCAATTCTGTCGGAAGTTACAGGTAAGGTTCGATACGACGATGTGGTTGAAGGCGAAACCATGCGTACCGAACGCGATCCTAGCGGTAACTTGCGAAGCGTGATCATCGATCACCGCGGTGATTTGCATCCGCAGATCGTTATCGAAGGCGAAGATGGTAGAACGCTTGACGTTTATTATCTCCCTGAAAAGGCCATTATCACACTGCCTGAAGGATCGGTTGTTCAAGCAGGTAGCGAATTGGCTGAAACGCCTCGTGGTGCAACCGGCGTTACGGACATCACTGGTGGTTTGCCTCGAGTTACCGAAATCTTCGAAGCTCGCAAGCCAAAAGATCCGGCAGTTATTGCCGAGATCGATGGTGTTGTTGAAGTGAAGAGTGAGAAGAAACGCGGTAAGCGAACCATTATTGTTCGTAGCGATAGCGGTGAAGAGATCGAGCATCTCGTTCCGCCAGGTAAACGCTTCATGGTGCATTCGGGTGACATTGTTAAAGCTGGCCAAGCTTTGGTCGATGGTCCGCTTGTACCGCACGATATTCTCGCCGTTAGCGGTGAAGAAGCTGTGCAGCAATACTTGGTGCACGAAGTTCAACAGGTTTATCGTATGCAGAAAGTGGAAATCAACGATAAGCATCTCGAAACGATCATTTCGCGTATGTTGCGCAAGGTGAAGATCGAGCATGCCGGTGATACCAACTTGTTGCCTGGTCTAGTGATGGACAAGTTTGAATTCCGTCGCCACAACAATGAATTAGCGAAATGCCTGAAGATCTCGGATCCAGGTGATAGCG
>JBILTA010000503.1:0-4531 GCA_044371785.1 Pirellulaceae bacterium
GAGGGCGGGCAAGACGTGTAGGAAGCCGGAAATAAGTCCTTTTTGCAATTCGGCGACGTTAAGTAAGCGTCCGATTTGGGACATCAAGATGATGGTGACCAAGCCTGCTAAGCTTCCGTAAAGTAGCGCGATATAGGAGTTACCATTGCCGAACAATGTGGCCCAGTATCGCCAGCCGGTTAGAGAATCAAGGTCCTTGGGGTCGCTGCCGGCGAGTCCCGTTTGTATCAGCAAAGTGAATACCAAAATGATGGTAATGCCGATTGGTAGGAAGGCATACCACACATTTCCTTTTTTGATCTCGTGGTGCTCTCCGCTAGCAAGGGTCTTACCTGGCGGATGGGTAAGTGCTTTGCGTTCGGCCGTTAGCATGGATCCAAAGTCGCGTTTCAAGAAGGCGATCAAAAAGACAAAAATCAACATAAAGATGACATAGAATCGGCTCGGAATCGTGGCTACAAAAATCGAGAATGATTCACCGCCGATGTCTTGTCCTACGTTTTTGAAACCGGAACTGATGGCAGATATCTCGGTTGCAACCCAAGTGCTTACCAAGGCCAAACCGGAGACAGGGGCAGCAGTGCTGTCGACGATAAACGAAAGTTTTTCGCGAGAAATTTTCAGTCGATCGGTGATAGGACGCATGGTTGAACCGAGCAACAGTGTATTGGCATAGTCATCGATGAAGATGATTAAACCCATGACGTAGGTCAAGATTTGTCCGCTGCGTCGACTGCGGGCTAGTGGAGCCAGCCAATTGACGATGGCTTCCATCCCGCCACAGGAGTGAATCAGTGCGATTTGCATGCCGAGCAACATGGTGAAAACGAGAACTCGAAGATGATCGCCGTCTGCCAAATTATGCCAAAGATGGCCTTCAAATAAATCGACTACCCAAGCTGCTGTTTTCGCCGATACAGTAGTAGGGGCTGGCGTCTCGGTAGTTGTTCCAACTGCGGCGGCGACATCTGCACTCTTGGGTAGAGTCACTTGCGGGACAAAATTGAAAATCAATGTCCCCGCGATGATGCCCAAAAGAAGTGCAGGGACAACTCGCCGGGTGGAAATGGCCAGAATGATGGTCAGCAATGGAGGAACGATCGACCACCAACCAAAAGGACTTCCTTCCACGATTTTCTCCCGAACTTTGATTGCAGGACATACAAATTGCTACAGTGATCTATTGCAACAACGTACTCTCTCAGCTCAGCGAATTAAAGCTACGTGGGCTAAAAAAGATGGATTCACTTGTCTCGCCGCTGAGGTGGCGATGTCGGAAGCTTTAGATTTGCTAGGCAGCCCGCGTTGGTTTGACCTTCAAGTCGTAGTTCGCCACCTAGACTTTCGGCAAAATGGTTTGCCTTACAGAGTCCTAAGCCAATACCTCGGCCGGCATCTCGGCCGCTATAAAAGGGGTTCATAGCGTGTCGCCGCGCATCGACACTTAGACCATTGCCGGTATCTTGTACTGTGAATTCACAATGGGCTCCACTGGAACTCAAGCTGGCGATAATGGTGCCCTGTGAGCCGATAGCCTCAAGACTGTTCTGAATCAAGATCTCTAAGATCGTCACCACTAAATCTCGATCGCTATGGATCAATATCGATTCTTGAGGTTCGCGAATGATCCACTCGACGGTATACATGCCACTTTGGATAAACGACTCGACAATCGTCTTCAGTAGTTGAGCTCCATCAAACCACTCGAGTTGCACCTTGGGGGTCTTGGCACATTGCATTAAATCGCCGAGCATTTCGAAAGCGCGTTGGCTTTGATCAACGATATGACCGAGTAGTTGTTTTTCCTTTTCGGTTTTGGCCAGGGGCATAAGCAGTTGTGCGCGGGTGGATATATTGGCCAACGGATTATTGATCTCATGGCTCAAGCCATAGGCCAAGTGATAGAGCATCTCACGTTTGGCTTTAGCAATTTCGGCAGCAAAGCTGTGACGGAGCTGGCGGTTCTGGATCGCTTGGTGCATACATTGAGCCAGCCCAGGTGCGAGCGACTCGGGTAAATTTAGTAGGCATTCGGCCAGAGAATTACAGATCGGCCTCAGAGAGCCCGGTTTTGCGATTGGGTAGCCTGGTTTGAGCAGCCATTGTTTAAAGAGAGAATCGCGAGCTAGTAAATCGCTTAGTGTTGCTTCCGCGATAAGAAGGTGAGTTGGATCAGAATCTAGTTCCCAGCGTCGAATCGCATGCAATAAATCGAGTTGAGTCGATTCGAGGAACATACCCTGCTGGGTCATGCTGTGCTCGTGCGAGAGGAAGATAAGGAGTAAACGATAACGCTGGTGGGGGCAAAACAAGAAAACGGGGTGAAGAACATTCACCCCATTTTGGTACATCTTTTTCTAGTGACTTTGTCGAATCACATTGGAAATTAAGTTGCAACAGGTCGATCGATTTCAAGTAAATCACATGATCGTTCAATCAAGCGATCGACTTGGAATGGTTTTTGAATGAAGTCGTTCGCACCCGCTTCTTTCAGGTCGGCAACTTTATCTTGCTCGATCATACCCGAGATGCAAATGATCTTGACCATATCCAACGATTCATCGCTCCGAACACGTTGACAAACTTCTTTGCCATTAATGTCCGGAAGCATCACGTCGAGAATGACCAAGTCAGGACGAAACTCTTTGACTTTCATCCCTGCATCAAAGCCGTTGTTGGCTGTACGAATGTCAAAACGACCATCTCGATCGAAGGCTTCTGACATCAATTCGATGAGTTCAGCATCATCATCGACAATCAATAATTTCTTCTTGCCGCTTTCCAGCGCATCCGTAGGAATGCCGTTGTCCTTCATGAAGTTGAACAACTGATCCCGCGGAATTCGGCGGAAGCGACTACCTGGAACTCGAAATCCCTTGAGCGTTCCGTTGTCAAAGCAGCGAATGATGGTTTGCTGACTGACTTTGCAGATTTTGGCTGCTTCGCCCGTGGTAAATACAGTCTTACTGGACACCGACATAGATCCCTCCGTGGTGAAGGCCACGTTGCGGTTAGCGCGCGGCTCCCAAACGTTTTAGCCTGTAAGGTAACAATTCTACCGAAACCCTACTAACGATGTATCCTGCAGCATCCTCCGCTTCTGCCGAGATTGCCAGGATTCACTACTCAGGGGATTATATCGGCTCAAACGGGCGGGTCAAGATTGATGTTTTCGCTGTAAGTGTATGGCATGATTGCCTTTGTGGCGAAAAGCTAAAAATGACGCGAAAAAAAAGGGTTCAGAAACTCTAGGAAAGAGGCGTGGACTTTGCGGGATTGGGTAATGCGTGGTTCACCGTAGCATTGGGGGTAAAAATTGCGATCTCAGCAAACAACGGAGTCGAGATTTGTGTTCGAATGCACTCTTTCAACATCTTCGGGTGTTGCATAACGGGTCTCATGACTTGGTCCTCATTCCCCGATTCAATAGAGCGTAAGGCAGCACATCCCATGACTAGATATTGCACTCTTTCGAAAACGGCGGTGTTGATTCTTTTCATAGGCTCGTTTTGTCTAATGTCGGCGTCGATTGCCCACGCGCAAGTCGAATCTGAGGTCGAGCAGACGCGAATCTTTGGCAAGATGTTTGTGCAGCCTATTGAAGTAGGAGCGTTTCCACCTGTGTGTGTGGTGGAGCCTATTTGCGGGCCTAGCGCGAAGAGTGGCTTTAAATCAATGCGCGATATCGAGCGACCGGCGCTTATGATTTTCTGTCGCGATGATATCAAACCGGAGTGGAAGAAGATCTTGGTGGAAGTCGATCGTTTTGCCACAGAACATAACTTGCCTGTGTTCTTGATCGTAACGATGCAAAAGGGAGTCGCTGGAAAGAACTCCGAGGACTTTGATTTGAAGTATTATCTGAAATCGGAGCAACTTGCCGAGCAGATGGCCAAATGGAAGGCCGTGATCGAAGAGATGGGAGTGAAGCAAATCACTGCTGGCGCGGCCGTAAATCGATTTTGGCGTGATTCTTTAGGCTACGGGGACGATACAGAAATTCTTGTATCCTATGTACGCGGGAAAGTGCTCAGCATTCAGCCTTTTGTTCCCGCGAGCACTACGGAAACAGAAATTCAATCGATGATCTACAACTTCTCGAAGTTACATTTGCAATCCAAATAGTGGGTCGGGAGCGCGACCATTAGCCGCAACGTGTTAGCGTCGGTGTTACTTCTCTAACGGTACACGGCCTCGATCGAAGGGTATCGGAGGCAGAGCGTAACACGGCAGAGCCATGGGAATGAGTATTGGAAGGTTTGAAGCTATGGCTAGCCGCGCCATAACTTGCGAAGAAACGGCATAAAGCCATTTCTTCGCCGGCGCCTTGCAGGCGTACTCCTCGTTCGCAGGCAGAGCCATGGGAACGAGTCACGGGAGTGTCGTTACAGGATGGCTAGCCGCGCCATAACTTGCGAAGAAACGGCATAAAGCCATTTCTTCGCCGGCGCCTTGCAGGCGTACTCCTCGTTCCCAGGCAGAGCCATGTTACGAGTCACGGGAGTGTCGTTACAGGATGGCTAGCCTTGCC
>JBILTA010000504.1:0-4521 GCA_044371785.1 Pirellulaceae bacterium
GGCTTGGGAAGCCTTCGTTGCCAATCAGCGAAACCTGGTCGCACAACATCACCCGAACGGCGTTGGCCGCGGTTTGGTATCAGCTCCGCAGCTGATCAACATCGATTTGCAGCCGTACCAAACGGTTCAGCCTTGCGAACGAGCTAACATCATGAACAGCGGTGGCTTCAGTGACTCCGTGTTCAACGTGATCAGTGCGTTCCTAGCCGACAATAACCAACGAATCGTCGCTGAAGTTGAAGCGACCGAACTGGAAACGCGATTTGGACTAGGGTCCAACCACTGTTTAATTGAAGCTTTTGCAACACCCGCGGATCAATATTTGGTTCGCGGGTGATGTTGTTGCCCGATCAAACGGAGGAGAGAATTCACGGAAAAAACCATGGGTAACTTTTAAATTGAAAGTCCCTAGTAGTTTTAGACCGAAATCGAATCGCGATTCGGCGCGAAATCCGCCCTAATTCGCCCCGAATCGAGTGAAATTTCAGGATTTTTCGCACTTTTGTGTCAGATTGGGGATGTAGCCTGAGTTTATCCTCCCAGGAAACAAAAAAATGACCGAATTCCCACAAACCCGATTCAGCCTGATTGCTCAAGTCCAATCCCGAGAAGATCGGGAAGCATGGGATCAGTTCGTACTCATCTATCGCCCCGCCATTTATCGCATGGCACGCCGCCGAGGAATGCAGGATGCTGACGCGCAGGATCTTGTGCAGAGTGTCTTCATACGAGTGGCCAACTCCATTCAACACTGGGAAAAGACGGAACCGGAAACGAAGTTCCGTCACTGGTTGCGGCGGATTGCTCGAAATGCAATTTTCACCGCCTTGTCGCGTCGCCCCCCAGACTCCGGAGTCGGTGGATCGGATGTACATAACCTACTTGCAAGCCAACCTGAAAATGAAATGCGTGCCGTGCAAGAGTTAGCAACCGAGACCATGAGAGAAGAGTATCTCCAAGCTGCAGCCGTCGTAAAGAAGGATGTAGATACAGACACATGGAAAGCATTTGAGCTCACAGTGGTTCGAGGGCAAGCCTGTGAAGAAGTAGCAACGCTACTGGGGAAATCTGTGGGATCGATCTACGCAGCCAGAAGTCGCGTTATGCGAAGACTACGCGAACAAGTTAACTGCATACAGGAGAATGGCGAATGAACTTAGAAGCCAACCGTTGCGATCGGGAACGCATTGACGCATTCCTGCGGTCCAACCACATTCAAATCGCCGACACGGAACTGATCTCTCATCTGGATGTTTGCAAAGACTGTAGAAACTACATGGAACAACAGGCGGCAGATCATGAAAGTTGGAGCCAAGCGGCCCATTTACTTCAGGAAACAGAATTCGATCTAGCTAGTTCCATCGAATGCTCCGCTGGAGCAATCGACCTATTGCGTGTCAGTATTCCGACATCAATCCAAAGTGTTTTGGAAATGCTTATCCCTTCGGAAGACCCGAGCCGGCTCGGCAGACTGGACGGATATGAAATTACAGGAGTCGTTGGAGCAGGGTCGATGGGAGTTGTTCTAAAAGCAATCGACCCGGCCTTGGACAGAATCGTAGCCTTGAAGGTCATGGCTCCACACCTTGCCAGTCACACTACGGCGCGAAAACGTTTTGAGCGGGAAGCCAAAGCTGCAGCTGCCGTATTGCATCCCAACGTTATTCCGATCTACGCCGTATCCAGCGGCGGACCAATTCCTTACCTGGTAATGGCCTATATCCGCGGCGGATCATTGCAAAAACGGATCGATCGAGAAGGCGCATTGAACATAGGCGAAATCCTTCGAATCGGCTCACAAATTGCCGCAGGTTTAGCGGCCGCGCATGACCAAGGACTTGTGCATCGCGACATCAAACCCGAGAACATCATGCTGGGGGAAGGTGTCGAACGTGTCACTCTAACCGACTTCGGTCTCGCTCGCAGTGTTGATGACGCTTCCGTAACCCAGCACGGAACAATCGCCGGAACCCCCCAGTACATGTCACCGGAACAAGCCCGCGGTGAGTCTCTTGATCAGGCCAGCGATCTCTTCAGTCTGGGAAGCGTGCTCTACACGCTTTGTACAGGCCGATCTCCATTTCGTGCGGACTCTTCCCATAGCGTCATGCGAAAGATCATTGATGAAGAACCTGTACCAATCCGCGAATTGAATCCAGATATACCGGACTGGCTTTGTAACATTGTGACAAAGCTCATGGCGAAAGACAAAGCCTTTCGCTTTGCGTCTGCCAAGCATGTGCATACGTTGCTTGAGTCGTGCCTCAGTCACGTGCAACAACCGACCGTCATCAAGCTCCCGGAAACGGTTCGTGAGCTTACTCGCCCCCAATCGACTTCCCTACGCCCCCTAATGCTCGGAGTTGGAGCCATGGCAATTTGTTCGATGCTTGTTTTATGGTTAAGTGGTGGATTCGGAATCCTTACTCAAGAACCAGCACCCAAACCTACAACGATTGTTCCACAAGAAGCTACTGAAGCTTCTACCACTGAACCGCCGTTGACATGGAAAACGCTATTGGGAGAAGATGTTCCAGAGAGCTATCCAACTGAACCATTACCAGCAATCGATGGCCTAAACAAAAGTGTTGGATCCTGGGGATTTGCGGGCCAATTGCATGGTGAAAAAGAGATTGAATTCGAAGCAACAATGCAGGTCCAGGGTGGCTTCAACAGCGATACAATTCCACTCGGAAGCCAACCCATGTGGCAAATCACTTTCGAATGGCCGGTTAAAAAGCCAGAACAAGCTTGGAACCTGACCGTGATCCCGGCTGTTAATCCACATGGAATCGAATGGTTGCTGTTTGCTGCTGCTACTGTAAACGGCGAAAGCATAAAGGAAAAAAGGTTATATCAAGGTGCTTGGGATAACGCATCCCGGACACTCAGCTGGACCCCCAAGGCATCACCGGTTCCCAGTGCCGTATCCAAAACAAATGAAAAATCGGAAGGCCCCCAATTTCACATGACAATATCGAAAGATGGTGGACTCCAACTCAAGAACTTCCCAATAAATGAAACCACTCAACTCTCTGGCCAGACTGCAGCCCGAATCGGTGAGTATGTCAAACCAAGTAATAAGTTGAAGATGCTCCCAAATGGTTACAAAATGTTCTTTGCAAGTTCGAGTGAAGTACTCTTGGTTGATAAAGACAACAGCGGCGTTGCCGGGGCTCGCGTCGAAAAAATCGGTTGCTCTGGAAACCTAATCTTCGGATTGATTACTCAGAGAGACCGCATAGAGAAGCCTGAAGACACACTCGGTTATTTTTGGTTAGACTCAACTACCGGAGAAATCACCAAAGGAATGGAGTTGGGTGCCTGGCAAGAAACGCTGAAGGACAAAGGAGTTAAGGAAGTTTTACTGCTGGCCCCAGAACGTGTTGGCCCAAGATTGTAAAGAATTGCAAAGACTACAGCCATTTTCTAGACTTTGAACCACTACCCTAGCAACCTCCATTTGGACGTTCGCTGCAGAGGTAACGATTATGAATCCCTCGATTTACAAATCCTGGATCGCATTTCTTATTTGCTTTCATGGGAGTTACCATCTCTGTCTTGCCCAGTCGCCCAAGGAGATTACCAACAGCGTCGGCATGAGGCTGGTGTTGATTGCTAACGGCTCATTTATTATGGGCTCGCCTCCGAGCGAAAAAGGACGCAGTGGGGCAGACGAAACTCAACACGAAGTGACACTCACCAAAGATTACTACCTTGGTGTATTTGAGGTCACCCAAGCGCAATACTTAAAAGTGATGGGTGAGAATCCGAGTTATTTTCAAGGTTTAAGTCTTGCTGGAGATAGCAATAACCATCCAGTGGATAGCGTTACGTGGGATGATGCAGTAGCGTTCTGCAAGAAGCTATCGGACTTACCCGAAGAGAAAGAAGCGGGGCGACTCTATCGCTTGCCGACTGAGGCGGAATGGGAATATGCGTGTCGGGCCGGAAGCAATACGACGTACTACTTTCATGACGACTCTCGAGTCCTTCCTCTAAACGGCTGGTACATAGAGAACAGTTCGAAAAACCTCTTCGAAGGACCTCCGCACACGCATCCAGTTGGTCAATTAAACCCCAATGCATGGGGATTATATGACATGCACGGTAACGTAAGTGAGTGGTGCAGTGACTGGAATGGCGATTATCCCAAGGGTGCGGTCAGCAATCCCACTGGACCAAGCACTGGCCTCTACCACGTGGTTCGTGGCGGTGCGTTTACCTCCTATTCCGAGGCGTGTCGGTGCGCGTACCGCGGCGGAGATGTCCGGCCAGATTTCTTTGGTTTCCGTATTGCCCTGAGCCCCTCCAATACGCCCCGAGTTGGCGAAGAACTAAAACGCTGAATCAATCGCACTTTATCCTGAACGGGTTGGATACATTTTCTTACATTGCTAACTGACTGTTAACCGATTCGATGGCAACTTGGCACTCGCGTTCGTGTTCGTGTTCCTATACCCAGATTTAGTTTCTTACCCGATGCTCGTTCTTTCTAGGTTGTTCGTAAAATCAAGCTAT
>JBILTA010000505.1:0-4520 GCA_044371785.1 Pirellulaceae bacterium
TAAAAATTTATTTTCCTTCAGCTCATCCTTAAACTTTATCCTATGTTACCACTGGATGGCGAAGAAGCCATTTTCGCGACGCACGCGATAGTACCCAATCGCTAACATTGAAATCAGGCAGTTCAGCAATGGAATTTCTTTTTGAATCAGTAACCAATCATTGGCCCATTTGGCTCGTTTCGTTTGTGCTCGTGGTTGCGGCTATCATCGATGGCATCTGCTTGAAAGTACCGAATTGGATCACCTTCCCGATGATTGCTACCGGTTGGGCCTACAGCCTCGTCGCTGGCAGCTGGGAAGGCTTGGCCTGGAGTATCACAGGAACCGTCGTCGGCCTCGTTCTGCTGCTGATGGTTTATTGCATCGGCGGTATGGGAGCGGGCGACGTGAAGCTGCTGGCAGGTATCGGCGCATGGGTGCATCTAGAACACACTTTCTGGATCTTCATGGCAACCACCATCGTAGGTGGCATTATGGCTCTTGCCATGATTGCAATCAGCGGTCGCTGGCGCAAACATTTTGGCCAAATGAAAATGATCTCGGAGGAAATTGTGGTCCTCAAAGATCCTGAGCGTTTATTCGAACGAGCCGCAAAACGTAAACCAACGATGCTGTTGCTTCCTTACGGAATCCCAATGACCATCGCCGCTTTAGGCTACTTTTTCTACCAAGGACTCTACTGGTAAAAGAGCGAGTCCTGGCAAAACGCCAAGAGCGGGAGACCTGGATAGCCTAGGTCAACTTTAAGGAGACCTGAGTTATCCTTCCAGCCACTCTGGATATAACGCCGAATCCATGCCGGTACGTCCGTATGGATAAAGGGTAACGGTTGTTCGGCATGTAACGGAAATGGTTAAGACGACAGGGTCAAGAGTACGCTTCAAGCTCCCTGACTGATTTGGCCAATGATAGATCTGATTGGGTCTATCATCACGCGGTCCCTTAGAACTGTCCTTCATATCCCCAAACGGCCATCCCAACTTTGGGTATGGTATGCAACTGACGAGGTTGAATTATTATGCGAAGTAAGTCTGGCATACTTCTGATCGTAGCCCTCGGCTGCGGAATGGTCGCTTCGGTAGGTATCAGCCAAGTCGTTGCAGAACGCCAAGCCTCCGACAACCAGATTCAATTGGTTGAAATCTTGGTCGCTACCAGGGACATCGATGTTCAAGAAAAAATAACGGCTGACAATATCCGTCTCGAAAAATGGCCCAAAGATCGACTACCAGAAGGTGCTATCACCAAATTGGACGAGGTTGAGAACCGTTTTGCCAACCAACGTTTGTTCGCTGGGGAACCACTTTTGCCTGCCAAGCTGATGGATTCAGCTGAAAGTGTTGCCAATAAAATCCCGCCGGGCCACCGCGTTTTCGACATGTCCGTCGACAATAACACGGGTGGCATGGGTTACATTTTGCCTGGTGATCGCGTGGATGTCATCGGCTTCTTCCAAGCAAGCCAACAGGGCCAAATCGGCCAAACGCAAACCGTTCTACGAGCCGTTCGCGTTTTCGGTATCGATGGCAACACGATTCGAGACAACAAAAAAGCCGACGAAAAGAAAGCGGCAACTACCATTCAACTTTTGATTCAAGATTCACAACTTGAAGCAATGACCACCGCCTCGGCCATGGGACAATTACGCGTATCACTCTGCCCTCCCGGCGTACATACCGGGAGCGAAAATGGGGACAAAGTTGATACCGGAGCCGGATTCATGTCTTGGATCAAAGATCGTAATGTTCCCCCCAAAGATGATTCGCCGAAACCTGCTGCTAACCCACTCGATGCATTCAGTGCTCTTTTGGCACAATCGCAACGCAAGGCTAACGACTCGAAAGATGCTGGCGAAGTTGCCGTTATCACACCTCGCGGTGTCACTCGATACATGATTGGCGAGGAAGGGCAAATCCCCAGAATGATTGATAGCACAATGTCCTCGAACGGCTCCGGATCATCGGCTCCTGCCGGCGCTCCAAGCTTCGGCGGCTTCCCTGTAAATTATCCCCCAACAGCGACTCCGGGCGTGACAGGAGCGTCAGGGGCACCAGGTTCGATGCCGTCAGGCTTCCCAGCGGGAAGTCCTACACCCGACAATGGCTTGTCACCGATGCCAACCGCAGCCCCCACAGTAACTGGCAAATAGACAATTTAGGAAAGATGTAGTCATTCTAACGTTCCACCCAATCGTTAAAACTGGACCTTCAGGCTTAAACGATAGAAATGGAGCACGGATGACCGATGGTATCACTTAGTCGGATTGTTCCCGCTAAATCGGTGGCAACAGAAAACTGAGATTTAAATTTGGAATTGCTATCAAACCAATAGCACTCTGAGTTTAGGAAACAAAAAAACCAGGGGTACACGGAAGTACCTTGAAAAGGCTCGATGCGATTGCTAGCAATTAATTCGAGCTGTAGACAAGACCAAACTGCTTCACAAGGATGTGATCGGATGGAGTCGAGGCACCACCAGCGGATTCTGCAACAACTGTTGCTATCCCTTTCGTTCCTTTGCACCATGGCTGTTCTGCCAGCGGTAGCCCAGGAGGCTTCACTAAGTGCTATTCCTAGTGCGCCATCCGTAGGAGGCTCGACGCTTCTTACAAGTCGAAACCAGGACCTCTCCATGGTGGTCAACTCGTCCCACACCATTGAGACCCAAAAACCGTACAAGTACATTACGGTCGATAACCCTGATGTGATTTCTGCGCAACCGATTAGCAGCACCAAGATTCAACTAGCCGCTCGTCGTAACGGTGTGACGCAAGTAGAGATCGTTAATGGAGATGGCGAATCGCAATCGTTGCAGATCGTTGTTTTTGGTGACGCTCGCGAACTTGAGATCATTTTGCGTCGGCAGTTTCCAAATTCACAATTGAACGTAACCCCCATTCAAACTGGATGTATAGTGAGTGGTGTGGTTGCGGATAGTGATGATGTTGAAACAGCGATCTCTATTGCAGAGCTCTATTTCAGCCGTGTCATCAACAACATTCAAGTGATGGGCGTACATCAAGTATTGCTTCATACTCAAGTGATGGAAGTGTCGCGGTCCAAGCTTCGCGATTTGGGCTTTGACTGGCAATGGGGCAACAGCGGCGATTTCGCGACTCAATCGGTCAATGGACTTATAAATGCTGGTTCCTCAGGCACAGCCGTTACGGGTTCTGGTTTGGATACCTTCCGCTTCGGTGTGGTAGGCAATAACTCGGCCTTCTTCGGTTTGATCCGAGCTTTGCGTCAGAACAACTTGGTAAAGGTTCTTGCGGATCCAACTGTGGTTGCAGTCGACGGACGGCCAGCAAGCTTTAACTCAGGTGGTGAATTCCCGATTGTGGTTCCCGCAGGTCTTGGACAAGTGGGTATTGAGTTTCGCGAATTCGGCACGCGTGTTGACTTCGTCGCGAAAGTTCGTGGTGATACACGAATCTCTTTGGAAGTGCGTCCTACGATTAGCGAAATTGACCCAACTCGTAGCGTGAGTATCCAAGGCATAACGGTTCCTGGATTAAGAAGTCGCTTTGTGGATACAGCCGTTGAATTAAATGCGGGTCAGACGCTCGCGATCGCAGGTTTGATTCAGGTTCGTACCGAAGCGGAAACATCCGGTATTCCTGGTCTTTCGGAATTGCCTTACCTCGGAGTTCCCTTTCGTCGAGTTCGCGAAGTGCAGAACGAAGTTGAGCTCTTGATCTTAGTGACACCTGAATTGGTCGAGGCGATGGACCCATGCGAAGTCCCCCGCTCGCTACCTGGATTCAATACGCAATCGCCAACGGACAGCGAACTATTCTTCCGTGGATACCTCGAAACACCAATTCCTAGCACGCTGGAAAATTGCCCTCCAGGGATGAACGGCGCACCGATGCTCAATCAAGGCTTGCCAACGATGCCTGGACAAGGTGTAGAAATGATGCCAAACGGTATGTATCAAAATCAACCGATGCCGGTACCAGTTGGCAATTATCCAACGGCACAAAGCGGAACAGCCTCTGGCCAATTTTCACCTGTCTCAGGCCCAAACTCACCCAACCTGGGATCGCCACAAATACCACAGATACCTAGTCCACAGGGACCGAGTCCAGTGACACCTGGTTTTCAGACACAGCCCTACGCACCTAGCTCGGTTCCACCTGTCTTTCCTGGATCAGCAGGTGTTCCACAAGATCGGACTGCGACACCTCGCATCCCATCGCAAGGTCCAAGTCAGATCCGCTAAGTAATTCAAAGTAACCATTTCGAATATTTCTCGAAGAAGTCATTTCCCATGAGCAACGTTCTACGACTTGCAATTGTTGATCCCGATGATTCAACGCGGGAAGAGATCAAACAGACCCTGCAGGGATTAGAAATGGTCTGGTTGGAAGCCGAATGCTCCCGCTATGAATTTTTCCCTGATACGGTTGGGCAATCGAATCCCGATATTGGAATCGTCGTGCTCGATTCGGATGTGGAAAAAGCCATCCTGTTGATGGAACAATTGAAAGAAAGTAATGCTGCCTGCGAGATCATTGC